>CAZBMI010000153.1:0-3895 GCA_964492885.1 uncultured Planctomycetia bacterium
ATCTATCTTAACGCCCATTGAACGCAATTTCAGCATGGCTATATTCTCATCTATATCCTTTGGTACTGAATATACCTTACTTTCGAGCTTATCACTGTTTTTGGCAACATACTCAGCAGACAGGGCCTGATTGGCGAAACTCATGTCCATTACGCTGGCGGGGTGGCCTTCCGCGCTCGCGAGATTTATGAGCCTGCCTTCGCCGAGAAGATATACTTTTTTTCCACTTTTTAAGGTATACTCCTCTACAAAATTTCTCATCACCCTTGTCTTTGCGCTCAGGCTCTTTAAGCCCGGTATGTCTATCTCCACGTTGAAATGCCCGGAATTCGCGACAATAGCGCCGTCCTTGATAACTTTAAAGTGTTCCTTCGCGATTACATCCGTATTACCTGTTAACGTGACAAATACATCGCCTATTTTTGCCGCGTCTTTTATCGGCATCACCCTGAAACCGTCCATAACAGCCTCAAGCGCGCAAAGAGGGTCTATCTCCGTAACTATTACGTTCGCCCCTGCCCCGCGCGCGCGCATAGCAACACCCCTGCCGCACCATCCATAACCGCATACCACGAATACAGAACCCGCGAGGAGTTTGTTGGTGGCTCTTAATATACCGTCTATAGTAGATTGCCCGGTCCCGTAGCGGTTATCGAAAAAGTGCTTTGTATCAGCGTCATTTACCGCTATAACCGGGAACTTCAAAAGCCCTTTATTCTCAAGAGCCCTTAAGCGTATAACGCCCGTGGTAGTCTCCTCTGTTCCTGCCAATACCTCCTGCGCGAGATCTTTTCTCTGCTTGTGCAAAGCAGAGACTAAATCAGCGCCGTCATCCATCGTTATATTCGGTTTTATATCAAGCGCGGCGTTTACATGCCTGTAATATGTCTTATTATCTTCTCCCTTGATAGCGAAGACCTCTATCCCGAAATCTTTTACAAGCGACGCCGCGACATCATCCTGGGTTGAGAGAGGATTCGAAGCGCATAGCGCTACTCTCGCGCCGCCTTCTTTTAAAGCGAGCATTAGATTGGCTGTCTCTGTAGTCACGTGAAGGCAGCAAGCCAGATTTATGTTTTTCAAAGGCTTCTCTTTCTTAAACCTGTCTCTTATAAGCTTAAGGACGGGCATATCCTTTCCCGCCCATTCTATTCGTAAATTACCTTTCTTGGCGAGTTTTATATCTTTTACGTCGTAATTCATCTATTCTCCTGTTTTTATATTTTATGTTAATCCTCTCACAACTCAAAATTATACTCTTTTGGATTTCTTCGCCAGTAGATCCGCCCTGTCTGTCTCCTCCCATGTAAAACCGCTTCTGCCGAAATGCCCGTATGCCGCGGTTTCCTTGTATATAGGCCTCCTGAGCTTCAGGGTACTTATAATACCTCTTGGAGTAAGGTCAAAGTTTTCCCATAAGAGCTTCTGTATCTTTATGTCGCTTATCTTTCCTGTCCCGTGCGTATTCACCATAACGCTGACAGGTTCGGCAACACCTATCGCGTAAGCAAGCTGTATCTCGCACCTTTTGGCCATGCCTGCGGCTACAACGTTCTTTGCCAGGTAGCGCGCCATGTAAGAGGCGGAACGGTCAACTTTGCTCGGGTCTTTTCCCGAAAACGCGCCGCCGCCGTGGCTTCCTACCCCTCCGTAGGTATCTACTATTATCTTCCTGCCGGTAACACCTGTATCGCCCTGCGGACCGCCTACCTCAAATCTGCCTGTAGGGTTTACGTAAATCTCGGTCTTCTTATCCAGCATCCTCTTCGGTATAACAGGCTCTATCACAAGCCTCTTTACGTCCTTCTTTATCTGCGAAAGTTTTATCCTGTGGTCATGGTGCGCGCTTACAACTATAGAGTCTATGCGCTTAGGGCCCTTTTCATTATACTCAACTGTAACCTGGCTTTTTCCGTCAGGCCTAAGGTAATTAAGAACTCCTTTCTTGCGCACTTCGGCAAGCCTGTAAGTCAGCTTATGGGCGAGATTTATAGAAAGAGGCATCATATCCTTTGTCTCGTCCGTGGCATAACCGAACATCATTCCCTGGTCGCCTGCTCCTCCGGTATCAACCCCCATGGCTATATCAGGTGACTGTTCCTGGACAGAGGTTATTACACCGCAGGTGTGATAGTCAAAACCATATACAGCGCTTGTATAGCCTATCTCCTTTATGGTATTTCGCACTATCTTCGGTATCTCGACATAACAGGCAGTGGTTATCTCGCCGGCTACAATAGCAAGCCCTGTGGTAACCATTGTCTCGCAAGCAACCCTGCCGTTGGGGTCCTTTTCATATATAGCGTCAAGTATGGCATCCGATATCTGGTCACAAAGCTTATCCGGATGCCCCTCTGTTACCGACTCTGATGTAAAAAGGTGTTTTTCTCTCTTCAATTTGCCTCTCCTCCTTTTCCTTAAAACAATTTTTCTTATAATATTACCATTTCAAAGACTGGGCCTTCTTAAGAGATTTCTTATCCCCTATATCCAGCCACCTTCCCTTAAAAATATACCCGTAAACCGTCTCTTTGCAGGAAAGCCACTTTATAAAAGAGCCTGCCAAATCAAGCGGGTTGCCTTCTCTCTTATACCCCTTAAGAAGCTTTATCTTTTCTGCCGGAAAATAGTACAGGCACATAGCCGCAAGCGTTGATTCGGGTTTTTTCGGTTTTTCCGCGAAAGAGGTTATCCTTAAATTTTTATCAACAGATACAATACCGTATTCCCCGGCAAGTTTTTTGTCTCTTACGTCAAACAGGCCCACAGTGGCTGACGGAGAATTAAGCGCGCATCTTTTTATGAAATCCTTCAGGTTAAAATCAAAAATATTATCCCCTGCTATAACAAGGATATCTGAGCTTATCTTCTTATTGGTTATGGCGAATATCGTATCACCTATAGAGCCCCTTCTGTCTTCGAGGGTCTTCATCTTGTCATCTATGACATGTATCTTTTTCCCGGCCTTATAACCTTTCTTCCACTCCTGAAAATTCTTTACAAATTTCGTGTTTGTAATAACATATATGTCAGTTACCCCTTTTACGCTCTTCAGGCTTGAGAGTATGTGTTCTAATATAGGCCTTTTCCCTATCGGTAAAAGCGGTTTCGGCTTATCAAGAGTCAAGGGCCAGAGCCTTGTCGCGTAACCTGCCGCAAGTATAATAACTTTCATAAGTCAATTACCCCGTGTTTTTAGATACTATGTCCTTGAACCGCTTGGATACCAGCGACTCAACTTCTTTTCCGGTTGAAAGAGTCATGGCTTCATCCACCAGATTTTTGGAATCATCATATCTTATAGAACGTATGACCTTTTTTACCTTTAAAAGAGAGGGCGACGGGACGCTGAACTCATCTAAGCCCAGTCCTAAAAGAAGAGGCGTGAATTTAGGCTCTCCTGCCATCTCACCGCACATTCCGACCCAGATACCCTTTGAATGCCCTGCTTCTATTATAGTCTTTATAAGACGCAATACCGCCGGATGCGCGGGCTCATAGAGATAGGCTATCTTCTCGTTGACCCTGTCCACTGCGAGCGCGTATTGTATGAGGTCATTTGTGCCTATGCTGAAAAAATCCACTTTTGAAGCCAATATATCGGCAATAATCGCCGCTGAAGGAACCTCTATCATTATGCCTACTTCTATGTTCTTGCCATAAGGTATCTTCTTCGCTTTTAGCTCCTGCTTCGCTTCTTCAAGGCATTTGTTCGCGGCATCGAGCTCTTCCATTCCAGATACCATAGGGTACATAAGCCTTACTTTTCCGTGAGCTGACGCGCGTAATATAGCCCGCAGCTGTATTTTGAAAATTTCAGGCCTGGCGAGGCTTAAGCGTATTGCCCGGCAGCCCACAAAAGGATTCATCTCTTTTGGCACATCAAGCTGCGAAA
>CAZBMI010000154.1:0-3850 GCA_964492885.1 uncultured Planctomycetia bacterium
AAATAGAATAAAACAGGCGCTATTGTTGTGATTAGTTTAATTTATTATTCGTATTTGATATCATCAAGGTATATAATAAATCCATCAGGATTATCATCGGCATTTGCCGATAAGCAGAAGCCTCCGATAATATGGGAAAGGTCCTTGCCTGTTAAATCTATCTCGTACTGCTTCCAGTCAGAATCTAGCATCGCAGGACCTATGCCGGCTGAATCCGAGTCTGAAAACTCGCCTGTAATACCGCCCATCTTAAACTCGGATATAATCTCTCCGCCTTTGTCACCGCGTGCCCAGAATACAAGCTTCTTAGCGCCAGTCAAGTCAAAACCGGCTTTTTTCGAGCCCCAGTTATTCGCCGGATTCTGCCAGTATATACCCATCCAGCCTGCCCCTTGTGAGCGCCTCGGAAGGTATTCTACCTTTATTGAAGTTGTCCCGCTATGCGGGTTTTCCATGCAGCGGTCATTTAACTTTATGTCGCTGAAATCACCCATCCAGCCCGAGGGGATATAATGGTTTCCGGGTGAGGCTTTGTCAGTATAGATATTGAAAGTCTTAAAATCCCCTGCCGCAGGAGCCTCAGACTCAAACTCCTCTATCACAAGGTCTTCCTGCTTAGCGCAGCCTGTTACTGCCATTGGCAATATTATTGCCGCAAAGATACTAAGTAGTAACGCCTTCTTCATATTCTTATCCTCCTTTTAAGGGTTTAAATAACTGCAGGATACAATAAGCATTCTTTCTTAAGGACCAATGAATGCAAGATAGTCTATCAAAATATACCCTTTGCGTCAAGTCAAAATCATGATATTGGTATCTTTTCCATATCCTCCTTTCTACGGTGTCTTTGCGAAGCGCCAAAGGCGCTGAAGCAATCTCAAAACACAGGTCTATGCCGCTGAATATACCGCGTATTCAACCTCTCTGGCAATGTCCGATACCAGTATTTTAGGTTTGCTGGTAAACAACGGTAAGTTTTCCCTATATATAGTTCCCCTTCCCGAGAATTGCGGCTGAGTTCTTCTTTGCTCCTGAGTAAAAGCCTGCTTCTGCCTTTTCAGCTCAGCTAATATATCCTTCTGCGACATCCTGTAATCTTCTGTCTCATCATAAAGCTTTCGCAAAGGTATCTGTTTATTCATCGGGTTCAGCCAGGATAGGAACTTAGGGGCTATGTTCGGGTCTTTTATAACCGGCCATACAGGTATGTCTGATACTTGTTTATAAAGAAAATCCATATGCTCATCTCCGAAAAAAAACTTAGGATACGTTTGATTTACATGGTTATCTATAATACTTTTTATTGCGTAATATTTCGCCTGTATGGCGCCTGCTTTAACCGCCTCTTCTCCCGCTCTCATCTGCTTATCCGGCGCTCTTCCCAGAGCCTTCTTATACGCGGTTCTGGTTTCATTAATATTTCTTAACGCGATTTTCCGGAGATAATTCCAATTACTCCTAAAACCGTTTTTTATCCCGATGTTATCGAATAAAGACTGAAACATCTCCAACAGCTCATCTCTGCGGTAATCATTGTAAATTGTATCCGCTAATTCGGAAACGGCAAGCTTGGCTAATCTATTACGGTATATCTCTTTATGATTTTTTGCGTCATCATAGGCATACTGAAAAACCTCAGGGCTTTTCATCTGCCATCGCTTATAAGTAAGGCCGTAAATTTTCCCTTTTTCACCTAATACCGACTGCCATTTATCCTGAACACCTATATAGATATACGCGTATTGCTGCCTGCCGTCGTCTTTGCCTAATTTTATGCGCAAAAATACACAATTATTCTCATCATACCTGTAATCCACGTATCCGGCATAAGGTTTAAACGGTTTTAATGCCGCAGGCATCCTGCCTTCAAAACCCGAGAGAGGCTTAAACTCCACCTCCTGATGTATCTCCTGCAATTTTAAATACTTATAATATATACTCTTTAAACGCGGCCTTAATCGAACCGCAGTAGCCCTGTAATCAATACTGCTGTCTTTATTATATACAACGTTCAATCTTCTGGCGGATTTGCGTGTATTTGGAAAATAAGCCTTCTCCTTATCGCTTTCTATAAGCCTGAATACATCCTCAGTCAACATAAACGGGTCGCCAAGTCCGCCCTTGTCAATCTTTATATAGAGCTTAAGCAGGCCGGCAAACGGATTTCCCGTCTCTTTGCAAAATTCCAGCATGTGCTCTGCCCTGCGCGGATGCTTTTTCCTCAACTCCATAAATCCCGTAATGTCTACTGTAATAAGCGTAAACAACTCCCTTAAAGCCGGGTATCTTTTAAACTGCCTGCCGATAATAGGCGTATCGGGCAATTTTCTGTCTTTAAGTTCATGCTCTACCTTAAAGCGTAAAAAGTCTTTATTGCCAAAACAGCGGGCGTCTAAATAAACGGTATCTCTTTTCCTGTCATAAGCAGCTGCCTTCCATGCGTTATAAACTACCCTGACTTTAACTTCAAAATCACTTTTGTCAAATCCCCCTTCAGTTAACAGGCGATTCTCTGTCTCCTTTAACATTGAGTTATATATTGCTGTGTCTTTATCTGCTGCCCTGCCCGGCTCTGCCTTTAAATCTCCGTATATGCCCGATGCTGATGCAGATGGCTTCAGGCTCCCCTTCTTAAATACAAACCCGCCTTCGGCAATATTATCGGCGCCGTAATCATCAAACAGCTCAAGCCGGATATCACCGGCGGAAGAAGTTCGCGCAGAGGCCCCTGCGCGCAGGGTGCCGCCTACACCGCTTGAAGGATAAGCAGAATTACTCACCCCAAAGCTGAAAACAAGTATTTGAACTACCGTTTTTCTAACAATCTTTTTCATATTTTTATTCGTTGTCATTGCGAGCCTTACAAAGTAAGGCGCGGCAATCTCAATTCCTGCCTGCCCCGTAACAAATTCTGCTCGCATACGTTGGCTTATAAATTTGGTACGGGGTCATTCTGAGGCGTAAGCCCCGTACCAAATTCTATATTTGGTTCGGGGCAAGCCGAAGAATCTCAAACACCAGATCCTTCAGTCGCTTACGCTCCTTCAGGATGACACTTGTCTTGTCATTCTGGGCGATAGCGAAGAATCTAGAATCCAGCATCTAGTACTACGCCCATATCCTGGCGGCCTTTTCATGCAGGGCCTTAAGCTCCATTTCAGTAAGAAGAGACCCGGGCGTAGTAAGTATATCTATGATATAACCTGCCGGGTTGTTCATAAATTCTTCTATATGGCCTGTAAAAGGAGCGCCTGTAATCTGCCTCCAGAGAACGAAAAACGCGCTCCTGTAAAGCCCTGTCCTCTGCGACCTGATACCCATCTTACGCAAAATAAGATGTGTCTTCGCGAATGCCGCAAGCTGTGAAAAAGGCACATATTCTCCGGGCTGCAGGTCTCTCATTATAAGAGTGTTGTTCGCGCCTATGCGCTTATTCAGCTCAGGCGCCATATCTTTAAGGCCTTCGGTAAGCATAACCACAATATCCCGGGCATAAGCCTTAACCTTTTTGCCGTTTCGCGCGGCAATACCTTTTGTGACATCTTCTATTTTCTGGAGCGGGTTATCAGAAACCAGTATGGTCACACCTAACTTTTCCTGTATAAGGCTTATCTCGTCTTCTGCCAGAAAATCTTGCCTGCGTATGGACGGCGTAGCAGGTAATATCAATACACGCGGAGCTTTATCGCGCATCAGCGCGCCATTGTTTAGATACAATCTCAACTCTATATTCCTTATATGCTGTTCCGCCTGCGAGAGTATATTCAATATTCCCTTTAACGCGAGTTTATCAGACTCCTCACGCGCTAAACCGTTATCATCCCTCTTCATTATCTCGGCAATATACCTG
>CAZBMI010000155.1:0-3826 GCA_964492885.1 uncultured Planctomycetia bacterium
ACCCTCCGGCGGCATGGGCGACCACACATCTGTTAAGATAAAACAGGATTCTCGTGAAGCCCCTTATTCAGGGGGCTCCTGTATTAAGATAGACTATTCCGGAGAGCCTACGCAGGGTTCAGGCTGGGTAGGTTTCTACTGGCAGAACCCTGAAAATAACTGGGGCTCGAAAGACGGAGGTTATAACCTGTCAAAGGCAAAGAAACTCACATTTTACGCAAAAGGGGAAAAAGGCGGAGAGAGCCTGGAGTTTAAATGCGGAGGCATAACAGGACAATACGCTGATTCAGATATGGTAGGCATAGGGCCTGTTCAGCTTACGCAGGAATGGAAAGAGTATACTATAAACCTTGAAGGCGCTGAGATGTTCTATATCAGCGGAGGCTTTGTCTTTGCCGCAAGCAGGATGGATAACCCCGACGGATTTGTTATATATCTTGATGAAATAAAATATGAATAGATGAGGTAGTTATGCGTAAATTTCTGGTAATCCTGTTTATTTTGGCCCTATCAGCCGGCAGTGGGTTTTTTGTTTATAACCGCTATTTTTCGGGGCCTATGGCTGAACGCGCAGAACAGGCGAACGAGGCATTCTATGTTTCAGGAAAAGTCATGTGCAAAAGAGGCGGACAAGAGCAGTGGCTGGAATTAGACCGGGATGCCAGTATTCGGGACGGAGACCTTATATTAACGGCCGAGGACTCCAGCATTGAGATAAAATTTGGTAAAGATATGAAAAATATCATATCCGCGCAGGAGGATACCACTCTCAAGCTTGACGCAATTAGTAAGTCCGGGGATAAGGCAGTAGCGCTTGAAAAAGGCAATTTTCTCGCTGACCTGGCGGAACTCGATTCTGACTCAAGGTTTGAAGTTAAGACTCCTACTGCTGTCTGCGGTGTCTTGGGCACGGGTTTTGAAACGGTTGCCAGCCAGGACAAGACAACCGTGAAAGTGTATGACGGCCAGGTGTATGTAAAGAGCGCGGGCATCCGCGGCATAATAGGCAAGGAGGTGATCGTAGGCCAGGGCAACCAGACAACGGTCCATAAAAGCGATTCTCCTCAGCAGCCCGTTCCGCTTAACGAACAGGATATGAAAAAATGGCATAACTGGAAAGAGGATATAGCAGGGCATATGTTCCGCACCTTTTATGTCTATCTTGATGAAAACAGCCCGCAAAACCATTATAACCCGTCCGGCTGGCTGGGGGATTATGACGCCATAAGAAGGATGACATGGGAGGATAATCCTCATTCGGGCAACGACTGCCAGCGTTTTCGCTATACAGGCAAGACGACACAGGGCGCCGGCTGGGTAGGTGTTTACTGGCTCAACCCTGTAAATAATTGGGGCGATGTAAAAGGCGGTTACAATCTTACCGGAGCTGAAAAACTCACCTTCTGGGCAAGAGGGGATAAGGGCGGTGAGACTATACTCCGTTTCGGGATTGGCGGAATAAGCGGCAAATATCCCGATTCATGTAAAGCTGAGATAGACCACATAACGCTTACCATGAACTGGAAAAAATATACGATAGACCTTACGGGCAAAGACTTATCTTACATAAGCGGCGGCTTCTACTGGATGACAGACAAGAACTCCAACCCCGAAGGCGCTGTAATATACCTGGATGACATTATGTATGAGTAAGGGCCGCGTGAATTTTGAAAATAATTTTATCGGGAGGTTATGCGGATGAAGAGATACGCAGTACTGTTTTTGGCAATATCTGCCATGTTGCTCATCCTTGCGGGAGACAGCTGCGCGGGCAGCAGTAAGACCTGGTCCAATATCGGTAAAGGGCTTGCCATTTACGAGGGCTATAAAGTTCTTACAGGAAAGCAGGGAAATATTGTAGATGATGTAACCGGCGGTATACAGCCAAGAGGGGCTTCTTCACAAGAATCAGCAGGCAGCGGCACATACCAGGACGGTTATAACGCGGGCTACAAGTCAGGTTATGACGCCGGATATAACGCGGGTTTTCGCCAGGGTGTAGAAACGACAGCAGGCAATAAGTAGGTTTTTTAAGAAACAAGCCTTTGCGTAAAAAAAATTATTTTTTTCTTGCAATATGCTTTGAAATATGCTATATTTTATTCTGTAATAAATAGTGAAAAAGCCCACCGAGAAGGGCCTGTTGGTAATAGATTTCTTTTTCCGATGGGCCCTTTTTTAATGAGCCCACAATTTATGTCTGATTAGCGGGCAAGAATGCAGAAATTGGATAATGACGTAAATTGTATGGGCGGATTAACCCCGTACCCGAGCATGGCTATAGAGGGAAATTATACAGGCCAGTGGTATCGGGGTAATAACTATACACAATTTACGTAATTCCATAATTATGCTTATCAAAAAAGACCCTGATATCATTGAGTCTTTCCTGGAAGACTATTCTAACCTTAAAGGCGGATTTTGCGAAGAAGTGGATTTTGCCGAGACCGAAGAAGATCTGAGGCGCATTCTTTCGGATTGCTCGAGCCGGAATATTCCGGTAACTATTTCCGGGGCAGGAACAGGCGTGACAGGCGGCAGGATACCTTTCGGCGGAAAAGTTGTATCGCTGTCAAAATTAAACAGAATAGAGTCTATAACCCCTCTTAAGGCAGGCGGCGCGGAGGCTGTTGCGGAGGCGGGCGTCTTTCTTAAGGATTTTCTTGATATTGCTGGCAGCAGGAGTTTTTTTTACCCTCCCGACCCTACTGAAAAGGCATCGTTTATAAGCGGGAATATAGCTACCTCAGCCTCAGGCAGCAGGAGCTTCAAGTACGGCACAGCCAGGAACTTTATCAGAAGCCTGCGCGTGATGCTTTCTGACGGGGATATTCTGCAGCTTGAGAGGGGCAGGTATACTGCCGACAAGAGGAGCATGCGTCTTTCAACCGTATCCGGCAGGGATATCCAATTAATCCTGCCTGAATATAATATGCCTGAGGTAAAAAACGCTGCCGGCTATTATGTAAAAGATGAGATGGATGCCGTGGATTTATTTATTGGCCAGGAAGGTACATTAGGGGTTATCCTGAAAGCAGGCATCAGGCTTCTTGATATGCCTGAAGGCATACTGGATTGTTACGCGTTCTTCAGGAAAGAAGAAGACGCCCTGTCTTTTGTCGCTTCCGCAAAAAACAAGAGCAGGGAAAGCTCAAGCTGTCTCGACGCGTTATCCCTTGAATATTTAGGTGAACACGCCCTGGAACTATTAAGACACAAGCATAAGAATATACCATCAACGTCAAAAGCGGCAATATATTTTGAACAGGAAACGGATAAAGGCACGGAGAGCCGCATAATAGACGCGTGGGCAGGGCTGATAACAGAATGTAACGGTTTACTTGATGATACATGGTTTGCTCAGACAGCCGCGGAAAAAGATAAGCTTGAAGAAGTCCGCCATGACCTGCCCGATATGGTCAACGAATACTTAAAAAAGAATAATTTTCAGAAGATAGGCACGGATATCGCCGTAAGGGATGAGCACTTAAGAGAGATGCTCTCCTTTTACAGGTCAGCGCTCTCCGGCGCGAACTTAAAGTACCTGATATTCGGACATATAGGAGAATCACATTTACATGTCAATATACTGCCAAGGAGCGAAGAAGAGTTATTGAAAGCCGCGGAAGCGTATGCGGCTATTGTTAAGAAAGCAATAGCTTTAGGCGGTACGCCAACTGCCGAACACGGCATAGGAAAGGTAAAACATCAGTACCTTAAGATGCTTTATGGTAAAAACGGAATATATCAGATGGCCATGCTTAAAAAGAGACTGGATAAGAGCGGCATCTTAGGGCAGGATAATATTTTTTCAAAAGAGCTTTTA
>CAZBMI010000156.1:0-3826 GCA_964492885.1 uncultured Planctomycetia bacterium
TTTCCGCCGCATTCTTGTCAGAATGCTTTTGTAATACTTCATCAATTAATTCTGTCGCGCGGGCATCCTCGATTTTGGATAGATCGGCTTTTCTTAAGGGTAAATATTTTGTTTGCGGGTATTTAAAATATTCACCCTGTACTTTTACCAAATCTTTGTCTTTTTGCATCTTCTCTACAATTTTAATGAATTCATTAGGAGTAGGCCCGTAGTGATTTTTTGTGTAAGTTGCGCCCATCAGCTGCTCTTCGTATTTTTCGTAAAAATCAAAATCGATAAAATAGAGAAGTTTATAAATAACAGCTTCGCCTATATTTGGTTTGGAACCGGCTTTATTTAAAATATAAAGCAGTATCTCTCTGAATTTTTCCATATTCTTTTGAGGAACGTTGATACGAATGGCGTTTCTTTGCGTTTTTGGTTGTTTTTTTTCAAGTACCACCTCTATGTCTTTTTCCAGGTCTAAGAGGGTGTCTGCCCTGGTGTTAAATACTTTAGAGAGTTTTGCTATTTCATCTGCACTTATTTTTCGTTCCCCACTTTCTATTTGGGATAAGGAAACCCTTGAAATGCTTAATTTATCTGCCAGTTCTTCCTGGCTCAGGGCTATTTTATCTCTAATAGTTTTAATCTTTGCCCCTAATTTTTTGTAGAATTCATCACTCATTTTTTACCCCCGGTTTTCTAATTATACAATAAATATATCATATGTAAGATAATATGTCAAGAAGATGTTTGAAAATCTTTCATTTAATAGCTATATTGACCTGGATGGCTCTTTCGCTATTGAGCACACTTGAAAGCATTGCAACTCCTTGCTCTGTAAAGGCATATGGTGCAACAGTCGAGTGCTTAAGTTGTTTGAACCGGTCGCAATTTGCGACCTTAAAGACACTGTCTCATCCTTTGTTAGCTGGAACATGAAATCTCTAGAAAATTTGTTACAGGGCAGGCACGGTTGGGGATTGCCGCGCTCGCTATCGCTCGCTCGCAATGACCCCGTACCAAATTTATGTGCTAACGCATGCAAGCAAAATTTGTTACAGGGCAGGCACGGTTGGGGATTGCCGCGCTCGCTATCGCTCGCTCGCAACGACTAAGCTTTGGTAATATTATGCCAAAAGTCCTTTACCTGCTGGTGCCAGGGCTTTACTTTCTTTAGGATTATGCGTTGTTTGCTTTTTTTGGGAAATTCATCATAAAAGGCCTTTATTTTAGGGTATTCCTCCGGAGGGAGTTCTTTCCTGAAAAAGCGTGTTGTGGCTGTGACCGTAAGCTTGTTGCCTCTCTTTTTAAAACGCCTCTCAATGCTTGAGAAGCCGCATCCTAAGCTCAGGTCTTTTGGCATGTGCGCTACTTTAAAGCCTTCTGGCAGTATGTATGTTATAGTTTCTATATTTAAAGCATTATTTGGGAAGAATATGGGGTTTTCTCTCTCTTTTTTTGTAAACTCCGAATCTCTCTCTTCACCATCAGATACATCTATAATAAGCATGTCATCTGTTATTGGGTACATATCCTCCTTCTCATATTTTATGTAGCTCTTAACAGGCCCGTATTTGCCATCCATGTTGTCCCATCTCCTGTCCAGGACCTTTCCGTATTTTATATCCAATATTTCAAAGAATCTGCTTTTCTCGCTGTCATCCATGGCCTTCATCATATCTCTCATCCTCAAAGAGAATTCCAGGCTCCATAGGGAATCAACCTCTAATAATGCTGAACCGTCAGGCCTTATCTCAATCACCTTTTTCATATTAGTGCAGCTTCTCTTATCATCAAATACAGGCAGTCTGCCGAATTTGCCTCCGTTTTCTGTAATAACAAAGGTATATGCCTTCTGATATGAAAAGGGATATTCTCCTATATCATATCCATCCAGCAAGGGGTCTATATAAAAATCCCCTCCTTCTTTGTCTTTCACGAGCAGGAGGACATGGTCAAAAAGCGTTGGAAAGGGCAGGTCCTGTTTTGGGTCTGTCATTGAGAGCTCATCTCCAAACAGGGCCATGTAGGATGTTATGTCTGCTGTTTTCAGCATGGCAAGGCACAGGAGGGACAGGTCCTTGCAGTCGCCGTATTTATTGCGGAATACCTCATCCGTAGGATGGGGCTCAAGCGCGTTATCCCCGAATGACATTGAGACATACCTGAAATTATCCTGTATATACTCTAATACGCCTCTTACCTTATTCTTAAGACCGGTCCTTCCTTCTACTGCCTCATGCGCAGCCCTTTTAATGCCAGGGGTAACTTTTAGGTTCTTATTTACAAGGCCATAATACCAGTCTGATATATCTTTCCAGCTCTTTATTGATGAGAACTCTACTGTATCATAGACATCATCTACTGAAGGCGGGGGAAGGTAATTTTCCCATTCAGACTCATTGTAAAGGTTTTCTAGGCGCCAGGAATAGGTTATTGTAGAATCTGTCTCTGTTATCGCGGGTTTATGCTCCAGGTCAAACTCCTTATACCGGATATCAAGCTTTTTTGGAAAGGTAACTGTATAATTTACCTCTTTCGCGGGTATGCCAAAGTGAAAATCGAACGCATCCCAGAAAGCGTTCTTAATCAGCCCTTTTCGGGTATGTATCATGGCTTTGTATTCCAGGACAGAGCCTATATTGACCTCGGGTAGTGTTATGACCTTTACCCTTGAATCGGAATACATCGAGAGGTTCTTGTATATTTTGATATCCTGGATTTTTGAGTAATTGTGCCTTTTCCCGTCCGGTGTTATAGAGCACGCCTCTATATCCGTAATCTTCTCCCTGCTTTTTCTATAGGGTATGGGGATCTCTCCCATATGTTTTGAGTCTTTTTTCAGTATTTTTATCTTTTTATGGACTTTTGAGGTGAAAGACCAGTCTTCGTGCAGCTTGATTGAAATATCATAAAGCAGGAATATTGAGGATTTATCTGCGTGCTCGTTTATAAAAGGGTCTGCTGTCAACGGCAGGCTTGGATTTAACGCGTCTTTTTGGGGGTTAATCGATAAAGGGATAATCGGTTTTTGCCGGGGCTGGGCAGGCAGCTGAGGGCTCTCTGCCTGCAGCTGGGCACACGCAGTGCCAAGTGTAAAACAACTGTAAATAAATATACAAACTACCGCCTTCCCTGCCGAGTAAAAGAACCTCATAAAATACCTCCATTGTTTGATTGAGCGGTGTGCATAATTCATAATGCGTCATTGCGGGCAGCGATAGCGACGCCTGCCCGCCTACGGCGGGAAGCAATCCCTTTCCGAGATTGCTTCGCTTACTTCGTTCGCTCGCAATGACGAGAGAATTCTGCACACATTTTGTTTAACTAGTATTATATATACTACAGCGACAGGGTTGTGTCGTGATGGTTTGAAAATTATTTAATTGCTTATTGTGTTGTCAGGAAGGGCTTGTGTGATTATTGAGTAAGTATAGTTGTAAAAGGCAGGCTCTTATATTTGTATCAGCTTTTTTAGCTTTCCGTATATAATGCATTCGGCCTCTATGGTTATCTTATCCCCGGCTTTTAGTCCGAGAGGCTTTATGTCTATCGATTGCGTGTTATTATCTGTTTGGTAGGCAAAATCCTTATCCAGGATTATGTTTTCGTCACGCGTGATTTTTATATTTTCTATAAAATGTTTTTGTGGATTGCTTACATGATGACTTACTACTACTTTTAAGATATCGTCACCCTTATTATAGGAGACCTCTATATCCTGCGGAGGATGCGCGTATGCTAATGAGGTAATCAAAAATATTGAAAGTAAACACGGCAGGGCTATCTTCATGTCCGCTCCTATCTTTTACAGGTTTAGGTATACGACTACAGCTACATG
>CAZBMI010000157.1:0-3817 GCA_964492885.1 uncultured Planctomycetia bacterium
TTTAGCGCCGCGTCATGCGAAGATGAGGGGTAGAAAAATTGCGGGTCAGGACTGGTTGAAAAAGGCTCTGAGCGTAAATTTAATGCCTCATAATAACTCATCTCTACCTGCCTTAATATCTTTAAGGTTCTCTCTTATCTCCTCTATGGATTTTCCTTCTTTTCTTAATTTTCTTATAACAGCAAGTGTATCAACAGTTGAATCATCAAAAAACCTGAAATTTGTCTCAATTCCCCTGCTTACCTCTTTTATGAGTTTTATCTTCAGATAAAACTTCAATGTATCAACAGAATATCCTGTTACACGCGCAAGGTCTCTTATTAAATATATGTTTTTCATGGCCTCATTAAAAAATCCAGCAATGGGCTGGAATTCATATGTATTCATGTTAACTCCATAAGTAGGGAGCCCACCCTCTCCCTACTTATGGAGTTAGTTTATAATATTTTTATACGCTTGTCAATAGATTATTAAGATTAAAATAAGAAATATTTTAGATATGCTCTCTACCTAGAGAGTTATACGGAGGGTTATTTTATAACTATTTTTGATATGATTATGGACGCTCTTATTATTACACCCTGCTGGCTGCTTTTGGTATTTAAATTAAACCTCTCTATTTTCAGCATCTGCTTTGAGTGCTTTATATCGTATATGAATTTCATGAGTGAATTCATGTCCGATTGCGTCTCTATCTCGACTGTAAACTTGCGGTAGTAATCTTTCCGCTTGGCGGGTTTTGGCCTCATGCTGGCTATTTTGACACCGCAGCGGCTGGCAATCTTTTCAAGCTCATCCAGTATGACAGTCATATCCTGCTCATCACTGCCCTTTGACCTTAGTTTCTTTTCATACTCAGCGTATTCAGCATCCACTTTCTGTTTGTCTTTTATAAGCATGAGCGATTTCTTCAGTTTCACCTTTAAAGTTTTTGTCCTGTTTTCTGTATTCTTCCAGCGCGTGAATAAAGGCTCAATCAAAAAACTATAACAGATTACCGCGGCTGTTACCACGATAACAGCCGTTAATATCTTCTTTTCTCTGTCTGATAATTTTTCAAGCATACCTGTTTCCCTGTCTTAGCTATACCCTTTGCTCTTGTCACTTGTGCCCTTGTGCCTTATTTGTGAAATTACACCTTATCTGGAAATCAACAACAGCGCCTCTTTTTGTGCGGCGCTCAAGAATAGAGTGTGTCTGCGCATTGCTGAAACTGTCCGAATTTTCAAGAAGCGTAACAAGCTTGAATACATTTGACATCTTGTCCGTCCTGCCGCGGAACCTGGCAGAACCTGAAGTGTCATCATAATTGAAATCCAATAAAGAGATATTGCCCGGCATCAGGCTGTATAGGTTATAAATCACGCTTAAGGTAGAGGCCTCACCCGATAACTGTGACCTTATGCTCTTAAGCCTGTTGTATTTTGTTTCTACTTCAGACGACGCGGACTTAACCTGCTCATACATAGCTTCCAGCTTTTTCAGGAGCTTCTCCTTCTGGTATATCCTTATTCCAAAGACAGCCATAACCGCTGAAAATACCAGAATTAATGATATGGATATCTTTGTGATTTTCCTGATTACAGCTGACTGCCTGAACTTGTGCCTGCGCTCTTTAGAGATAAGGTTAATGCCTCTTTCCTGAAAAATCCCTCCGCAAAGCGCGCATATTGAAGTATCCCGCGGAAGCCCGTTTTCAGGAAGGGCATTGTCAGCAAGAGTGATACCTGATAAAGAGTTGACCGCGGTACAGGAGACCTCCATATCAGCTGAAAGAAAATTACTGAAAGATTCTATTACGGAGCCGGCTCCTGTCACCAAAAACTCTGATACTTCAGGCTGAGACGCTTCTTTCTCTTTAATATACGATGCTATGGATAATCGTATCTCATCCGCGAGTTTCTTTCCTTCCGGACTGCCCTGGGCAGGCATATCAAGTATGCTTACTGCCCCTATTGAAATTGACCTGCTGAAGACAGGCCTTTTATTGAAAATAACCGTTATCTCTGTATGCGCAGCGTCTATATCTATAAGGCAGACACCTTTACTGCCGGCTGAGTCCTTTTCGGCGTTATTAAACCATAATACCGCGAGTTCCGAACTCAAACTTATTGACTTAAGTTTCTGATTTGCCGCGCCAAGAGTTTTTTCAAGTTGTTCTATCTCGCTTTTCGGGGATACGGCAAGCATAACCCTGGAATACCCGTCCTTATCTTTATGCATAATTTCGTAATCAGATACAATCTCTTCCTGCGCGTACGGGGTCTGCTTGGCTATCTCAAATGATACCATGCTGTCAATCTCGGAATTGTCTGTAGTGGGAAGGCGCATATACCTTAGCATCACTTTGTGCCTCGGAAGGGCAATTGTTAAGGAGTTGAGCCTGATATTCCGGCTGGTTACGGCCTCCTGCAATAGCGTAGGCCATTCCCGGGAAGGCACGCCTGAGAGGGGCTCTGCTAAAAGGGTTGTAACGGTTCTATCTTTTGCAGTAGATTCCGCGTGCAGTATCTTGAGATAATTCTTATCTAAGGATACGTAAGTATGGCTCTTTTTTGACGCTTGAAAGTTCAGCTTCAACTCTTAAGTCACTCCTGGTACCAGTATTTAATTAAAGGGGGCTTGTCTTTGCTTTCAAAATAATAGACAACCTCCACAAAGGCCTTAACCCTTCTTACCTCAGCAAGGGCTATGGCCCGGTATGTACGTGAGCTTACAGCGGCCTGAGCCTCAGAACCTGAGACAAGGTCTCTAAGCCTGTTGTACTCATCAGTTGTTATACCATAAATATTAGCATACCATTGGGCATCTTGTAAATTCTTTATTTCAACAAGGCCTTCTTCTTTTCTTTGCACTACAGTTGAGCCGTAGGAGAACCATGCGTCATCCCTTGTGCCTATGGTATCATCATCCCCTTCCCTGTAATCTACTATCTTTGAGCAGAGGCTTGAAAAACCGGGCCCTATCAGGGCGCTCAAAACAGGTTCCGGGGCTGTGTTTATATTCACCTTGCCGTCGCCAAAAACAGTTATATAAGGAGATATCTTCTCCATAACCTCGGAAGTAACGCCTTTTACAAGGCAGAGCTCATATATGCTGTCAAAATCCGAATTCTTGCAGGCATAAGGAGAAGCAAGGCCCTGATAATAAGAGTTTTCCGCGCCGTATAAAAGCCTGAGCTGTGAAGAAGCGGCATTATCGTCCTTATCCCGCCAGTCTATTACAGCCCCTGCTATCTCTCTTGCCTTGTCTTCGTCAATATCAAAATAGACCAAAAGATTAAACAGGGTATCTTCCGCCGCCCGGTTGATGTTTATTTTCGATTCTTCATCCATGAGGCCGTATAGCATAACGGGTTCTTTCTCGTCGTCTTCCGCGGACGGATACTCATAACCTATTGTATAGCTTCCCTCTCCAAAAACATGATTGTCAAACAGCTCTTTATTGCTTGCCCACGCCTGGCTTAAGGCATCCACGCCTATTGAAATATTATCCCTGAACTCAAGCGCCTTCTCCTCAACAGCACGCGTTATACCTGCCCTGGCGATAAAATATGCCTTTAACTTGTCAACATCATAAGATGTCAATTTAAGCGATACGCCTGACTGCCTGCCTATGCTTACGGCAAACACGGCAAGTATGGCTATCATCCATAAAGAGGCTATGAGTATGACAGCACTTTCGTTTTTTCGGATTGTTTTTAACCTTTGTAACTTTTGTAGCATATCTCTTGTGCCTTGTACCTTGCGTTATTATGTCATTCTGAGGAGAGACGAAGTCTCGACGAAGAATCTAGACATTGAGATCCTTCGCTTAC
>CAZBMI010000158.1:0-3787 GCA_964492885.1 uncultured Planctomycetia bacterium
ATTCCTCGGCACGCACAGCGCTCTTGCAGGCCCTCCGGTACGCATAGTTGTGTAGCTTTTGGCAGGGGCATTCTTTATAATCCTATTTCTGAAAGCACCGGCCATCTTCTTCGACAGCGGCCTGTTATAAATCTTCCCCGGCAAGGGCATATTCTTTCCTCTCCTTTAAGCGGGTGATAAATTCGCCCGAGAGCTTGCCTATATCACCTGCTCCTAAAAACAGCAGGAGGTCTCCGGGCCTTACGAAATTGATAAGGTAATCGAGGAGCCTCTCCTTTGTTATATAGTTAGCGTTTACCTTCTTTATCTTTAAGACTTCGTTGTATATATTCATGGATGTTACGCCGAATATCGGTTTTTCATTCGCTGAATATATGTCGGTAAGTACCAGGTAATCCGTATCTGAAAAGGCCTGCGCGAACTCTTTCTTAAGGAATTTTGTCCTTGTAAAACGGTGCGGCTGAAATATCGAGATAAGGCGGCCTTTTCGCATATTGCGCGCGACTTTCAGGGTAGCCTTTATCTCCGTTGGGTGGTGCGCGTAATCATCCACAACTGTTATATCATTTATGCAGGCCTTAATCTGAAACCTGCGTTCAGCTCCTTTATATTGATATATGGCTGACCTTATCATGTCGGGCGCAAGGCCTATCTCAAGTCCTGTCAGGATAGAGGCCATGCTGTTTAAGACATTGTGCTCTCCTGGTACGCGCAGCTTAAACGGGCCTATGTTATTGCCCTGGTATACGCATTGGAACTCCGAACCGGAGCTGTCAAGCTTCAGCTTGACGCAGTACAGGTTATTGCCTTTGGAGATGCCGTATCTTAAAATTCTGGCCTCTAAATGTTTTGTAATCTTCTTTATGTGCGGGTCCTCCCCCCAGCATATAACAGAACCTCCGTGCTTTGTATTGCTCATAAATTTCCGGTACGCGCCTCTTATCTGCTCTATGTCATCATAATAATCGAGATGCTCCATGTCAATATTCGTAACCACGCTGTAATCAGGCTTAAGGTGCAGGAATGACCCGTCTGACTCATCAGCCTCGACTACAAAATACTCTCCGTCACCTATAAAGGCGTTGCCTTTAAGATATGGCACAAGGGCGCCTACAATACCGCTCGGGGTAAGGTTTGCCTCTTTAAGCACGGTGGATATCATAGAAGATGTTGTTGTCTTCCCGTGCGCGCCTGTAACCGCGACGCACTTTTTTCCTTCGGCAAGATAAGTTAAAAACTCTCCCCTTTTTAAAACAGGTATCTTTCTCCTCTTGGCTTCCGCGAGTTCGGGGTTATGCCCTAATACCGCGGAAGAATAGACAACCATATCCACGTCCTTTATATTCTCCCACCTGTGCCCTATCTGTATCTGCGCGCCTTCTCCTTTGAGCTTCTCGATAATAGAGCTCGGTTTTATATCGGAACCGCTTATATCATGGCCTTTCTTAAGGCAGAGCCATGCTATACCGCTCATTCCTATACCGCCTATGCCTATAAAATGTATCTTCCTAAGACTACTCAGCATCCAGGCACCCTCTTACTGTATCTGCCAGCCTTTTGGCAGAATCAGGCTTTGAAAACAAGCGTATATTTTCAGTCATTCTCTTAAGCCCCTCTTTATCATTTATAAGAGAAAAGAGTTTCTGTTTAAAATTATCCGTATTAATCTCATTCCCGTTGACAACAACCGCAGCCCCCTGCCTGGCCAATAAAGAAGCGTTCTTATCCTGGTGGCTGCCTGCGAAAGGATACGGAATAAATAATGCGGGCACGCCAAACAAGGCTATCTCTGAAATCGTTGCGGCGCCTGCCCTGCATATGACAAGGTCAGCGGCCTTATAAGGCAGGGGCATTTTATCACAAAAACCCCTAACCCAACAGGGTATTCTGTTTATCCTGTAAGCCTGCTCTACCCCGTCGCGGTCTTTATCTCCGGTAATGTGTATTACCTGAATTGAGTCTTTCTCATCATCACTTAGTATCTTTACCATATCCGTCATTACCTTATTAATTGCTGAGGCGCCTTTGCTTCCGCCTAATACAAGCGCTGTTTTGCGTTTATCGGAAAATTTAAAATACGCGAGCGCTTCCTCTTTGGTAAGCATCTTGAATCCGTCAAGCAGTTCCCGTCTTATCGGGTTGCCTGTTATAACGCATCTCGGGTCTTTTTTTATCAGGGGTGTGTCAAAACTTAAGGCGACCTTTTCAGCTCTTCTGAACAAGAGCCTGTTAGCCCTCCCAAATGTAACATTCTGTTCATGTATCAGCGTCTTTATGCCCATAGATGCCGCTGTTTGTATTATCGGGCCTGAGATATAGGCTCCAAAGCCTATTGCTATATCAGGATTTATATTCGCGACAACAGGCTCTGCCTTTAGCCTTGAGGAGATAAGCCTGAAAAAAAATACCAGCCATTCAAAAGAGACGCCATAAGGCATCTTCGGGACTTTAAACGCCAGGCAGTCAAAACCCGCGGACTTAACCATCTCCCTGCTGGCCTCCCTATTATCCACGACAAAGACGATGTCGTTAAATCCTCTGCCCTTGAGTTCCTGCGCAAGAGCAATAGCGGGAAATATATGCCCTCCCGTGCCTCCGCATGCTATAAGTATTCTCATGTTCTCGGTTTTCGGTGCTTGGTGTTAGGTTTTCGGTTGTCGGCGATAACCGTAAACCTAAAACCAATAACTGAAATCATCTTCTGTGTTTGGCTATATTAAGTAAAAGCCCCACGCTTGCCATGCTGTATACAAGCGAGGTCCCGCCGTAGCTTATAAACGGCAAAGGCAGCCCCTTCGTGGGTATCGCCCCTGTTACGGCAGCTATATTAATTATCACCTGCAAAGCAAGCATTGTAACCAATCCAAATGCCAGGAACTGGCCGAAAAGGTCACGGGCTGAATAAGCTATCCTGAAACCCAGCCATATAAATAGTGTAAATAGTATGACTATCCCCAGGGTACCTATTATTCCCAGTTCCTCGCCTATTATGGAAAAAATGAAATCAGTATGCGCCTCGGGAAGGTAAAAGAGCTTCTGCTTTGAATGCGCCAGCCCCTGCCCGAATAAGCCTCCTGTCCCCATGGCTATCATTGACTGTATTATCTGGAATCCCGCGCCCCTTGGGTCGTTCCAGGGATTCATAAAAGCTACTATCCTCTTTATGCGGTAAGGCTTCATTGCTATTAAACCCGCGAAAGCAAGAACGCCAGGGGCCATTATAAGCATAAGCTGTTTAACGTCAACTCCTGCTATAAAAGCCATAATAATTATAAGAAGAGCCAGTGCCACGGCGGTTCCGAGGTCAGGCTCAAGCAGTATAAGGCCGATACAGACACCGAGCGCCAGCATAAGCGGCAGAAAACCGTACATAAAATCCCTTATCTCAGACTGTTTGCGCGCAAGCACGTCGGCAGCGTATAAGACAAGCGCCATCTTGGCTATCTCAGAAGGCTGAAAACTCAAAGGCCCGAGGCTTATCCATCGCCTCGCGCCTCCCGCGCTGCGGCCTACACCCGGTATAAATACAACAACTAATAGCAGTATTGAAAAAAGCAGAAAGGGTTTGGATAAATTTTTCAATTTAGCGTAATCAAAACTCATAAGCGATATTGCCGCTGCCAACCCTATAAACATAAATAATATGTGCCTTTTTAAAAAATAAGCGCTGCTGCCATAAGACTCATACGCAAAGGCCGAGCTTGAGGAGTATATCATAACAGTCCCTATGGAGAGCAAAATCATCGTTATCAAAAGAAGGTTTATGCGTACTTGTCTCATGTTAGTT
>CAZBMI010000159.1:0-3773 GCA_964492885.1 uncultured Planctomycetia bacterium
TAATAGCTTTTCTTCAGGAGTAGATCTTTGTTCTGCCATCCCAATTTTGCCTCGGAGTTGATAATATCTCTTATGATTTCTGTATCCACAACAGGCTTATTCCTCATCACAAGGTCTTTTAACGCCTTATGGCACAACATTGAGATGCGGCGCGGATATCCTTTTGTATGCTCCTGTATCATTCTAAAGGCTTCATCCTGGAAAAGCCTTTCCCTGCTGTTGTAACCGGCCTGCCTTAGACGGAACTCTATCATCTCTCTTGTCTCCTGCTCGCTGAACGGGCCTAAGGCGTATTTTAGGCTCACCCTGTCCATCAGATTCTCAGTCTGCGTAAGCAGAGGAAGCAGCTCCACCTGGCCCAGCAATACCAGCTGAAGAAGTTTAAACTCATTTGTCTCGTAATTTAAAAGTATTCGCAGGGCCTCCAGGGAAACCGAGTTGAGCGTCTGGGCTTCGTCTATAAGAAGGACTATGGTCCTGTTTTCGTTTACGCCCTTTTGAAAGAGAAAGTGTTTTATCTCCTGCTTTAAGTCCAGGATATTGGCGCTGTCGGTATTTACGCCGATTTCAAAGGTCTTTACCAGCGCTGATAAAAAGAGCTCCTCTGTGGCAAAAGCAGGATCCAGTATCATGTAAAAATCTATGTTATCCCGTGAATTAAGAAGCTGGGAGAGTTTTCTGCTAAGAGTAGTCTTTCCCGTGCCGATATCCCCCAAGACAATGCTTAAGCCCCTGCGCAGGCGGAGCTCGATAAGAATATTGGTAAGCGCGGTCTTGTGCTCTAAGGATTGATAAAAGAAATTCGGGTCAGGGCTTGTGGAAAACGGCTCTTTTTCTAAACCTAATACTTTATAATAACTCATAGGGCATTATCCTTAAATACTATTACTCCATTATATAGTCTGAATATAACACATACAATATACTTCTGTCAAATTAAAATGCTTAGATGCGGTAGAAAAGTCTATGGGGCCTCTAAGACCAAGGGGTCAGGTCTTGAACATTTAACCAAATTAAGTCAAATGTTCAAGACCTGACCCCTTGCTTCTTGTTTTCTTATTAAGAATGCGGGAGGTCGCCTGGCAGATAAGCTGTATCAGGGTCTGCCGTGGTTGTGCCTGTTCCGTCTTTTAAGTCATAGGTATAGAGCAGATTGCCGTCGTAAGAAACCTGGAGCACGGGATCTGTTCCGCCTGTTATTACATATGTAAGCTTTGTTCCTGTGCCGGAAGGTTTATCCACTCTTAAATTTACCCATGGCTCGATATTATCATTAGCCTCAAATATACTCATATCATACCTGAGGTCATAATACTTCGCGCCTGCCTTTACAAGGTTTACGATAGTCGAAACCTCTTTGAAACTTGAGCGCTTTATAATCTTGTTATACATAGGCACGGAAACCGCGGCAAGTATGGCAAGAATGACTATTACAGCTATTATCTCTGTTAATGTGTAGGCTTTCTTCATGTGTCTGTCTGCCTGTCTGTTATTTTGCGTCATTTTCCAGCTCTGTTATTCTCTTTTCAAGCTGAATAATATATAAAGTAAGCTCTTCTATCTTTTGTAATAACTTCATATCCCTGTCCTGCATGCTCAATGCTGCCCACCCTTTTATATCGTCGGTAGAAGGCAGGCTTTCAAGGTGCTTGTTCTCAAGGATAAATTCTTCCACTTTTGACAGCGGCTTTAGGTCGTATCCCGGGCTGAATACATAATCAGGGACGGTTAAAGTCGTCCCGTCATCTATGAAACTGCCGTTTTGCACTCTTATGTCACTGTTGAGTACATGCAATCCGGAGGCAGGTGCTGTAGTTCCAACGCCTATTCTTTGTTCGACTGTTAAATAACCGTTACTTGCGGGAGCCGCGTAACCTGAGCCTACTGCCATGCTGTTCGAGGCCAGCTCATCGTAGTTCCCATAGGGCGCGGGGTAAAAGGTGCTTATGGTTATCTTTTCTTCCGCGTATAACGTTCCCGCGCAAAACAGAATAAATACCGCTGCAACTACTAACAAACTTTTATATCTTGACATATAAGCCTCCTGATACCATATAAAACGTCCGATGGCTTTGTGGTTAGGTCCTGCGGCAGCAAAGCCGCACCCCCATCCCCCTGTGCGCGTCCGCGCTTGTGCCCGTATCATCTACCCACATCTCGGAAAACAGGAAATTACTGCCCGCGGGTTTTGTAAAAACAGGCAGGTTGGACAGGTCTATCATATCGGTAAGAAGCTTGCCGTCTCCTGTATCACCTGTCCGGAGCCTGTAAAACTCAGCAGTGCCCGGCTTAACGTAGTATCTTACCTGGTAGTTTAAAGAAGGGTTTGTGCTGAAATCCTCAATATCAAAAGTAACCTCATTGGCTGTCGAGACATCCGCGTAATTCGCCAGCATCGCGTCTTTTCTTATCCATTCCATTGACACGGCTATATCATAGGCAACATTAGTCTTGGAAACCTCCAGCATAAATAATTTTATGCCTGTACCAACGCCTATAGTGCCTGTAAAGAATATCACGGAGACAAGAACTACAGCAGCTATCATTTCCACAAGGGTAAATGCTGAGTTCTTTCTTAAGGTATCTATCATCCTCAGCTCTCCCTGTCGCTCCAAAGCGCTGTTACTGATATCTTTTTAAAATTTATGCCGGAGCCTAAATCAACATTTTCAACAGTATAAAAGACGCCTCGTGAGTCATCACCGGGGTTTGTTATATTTACATTGCTTTCATTCGGCGTAATCCAGTTATTGTAATTCTCAGGCAATATAGAAGACGCGTCGTTTAACTCTACGTTTGTCTCCGCGCTCAGGCTGCCGTACCTTGTAGAAGCAGTGTATCCTGTCCGGACCCGCTCAAGCCAGGACAAGGCGCTAATGGCTATCTCAAACTTATTCTCAGGCTTTGCCCTTAAGTGCGCTGTCGCGACAAAAAAGCTAAAGAAAGCGCCTATAACGATAATCAATATTATCGCGGAGATAACTATCTCAGACAGCGTAAATCCTTTACAAAGCCTCTTATCTTTTCTCATAAGCTAACGTCATTCTGGTCTATTGTGGCAAAGATTTCATCTCTGTCGTCGGAAAAATCGGCAGGAGTGCCCATATTATTGACCCAAACTTCTATTGTCACTGTAACGCCGTTAACCGTTATGGTAGGGTCAGCAGGAGCTATGCAGGCAGGACGTATCCAGTCATCCCAATTATCATAGCCTGTTCTTATCCTGTTGGATGCCTCATACAGGGCTGCTTCCGCGTAATTCATTGCCTGGAGCCTTTTAAGGTAAGATACTGACAGCGGCGCCCTTGACCAGAATAGAGTCATTATCGCGCTCATCGCGAAAGATATTACAATATAAAAAGCCAGCATGACCGCGATATGGCCTTTTAAAAAATTTATCTTTTTCATATTCTGCTTGTTTTTTATTATTATAGGCTTCAGGCGCGGTTAAGTCAACATTTTTAATAGATATAACTTTTATCTTACTCTTCGCCAACCAGAAAAGCGCACAATATCCACCATATTATGGCAGCCTGGGGCACAAAAAAGCTAAAGCCGGCCATATTATGCAGTAAAAACGCGAATATTGCCGATAACGCGGATAAGCCTAATACAGCAGAGTTATTGCCTTTTTCAGAACCGAATATTTTCTTTAACCCGCTGCGGATAAGCGCGGATAAGAACCATATAAAGGCCGCCGCTCCGTATATGCCCGTCTCTATCCATAACTGCAGGAATATATTATGAACCATTATGGACTGCGGGCTGTTTTC
>CAZBMI010000160.1:0-3732 GCA_964492885.1 uncultured Planctomycetia bacterium
TGAAAAAGAGCATCGCATTGCCCCATGGGCCGCACCTTTTGCAGCCTTTGGTAAAAATAAGCGTTAAAAGAAAGACCATGCACAATATAAAAAGTATTTCCGTAATAAACATAGCTACCTCCTCTTTATATAGCATATTTATTTAATAATAATATATTAAAGGTATATATAGATTCAAGCAATGGGCAGGCACCACTTTTTTTTGACTTTTTTCTGCTTTTTGTTGCATTTTTTTGCAAAAAAGCGGCATAAACCGCTCTTTTTAATATTCCCTTGCTGCCTTTGCTATATTTAATAAATTGGATCACAGTGTTCTATCGGGTACATATTTTTCCCTCCTCTTAATCTCCCTGCTGTAATTTGATATACGGCAGAGGCTCCTCTCCTGATACAATGTCGGTTAAATAGCCGCCCGTGAAAACAAGTTTCTGAGTCTTACATACATACGCGTTATTATTGAATATGCCGAAAGGTTTTGTAGTGTAAATCCATGCCTCGCGCTCCAACCCCGTTTCATCAGGCTCTAACAGGATTTTCCTCTCAGGCATACCCCAGGATAATTTAATAGCATCTTTGCTTTGGCCCATTTCTATAGCCGGTGTACATAATATAGGTGTAGGTTCTTCTGCCGCATAAACAGGGGCGTCAATACCTGAGAGCGACAATATGAAAAAGAATACTACCCAAGTTCGCAGGTTTTTCATTGCTCACCTCCTTTTGTTAAAACATTATATATATTAAGCGGCATAAATGCGATAGGTAAAAGCCTCTTTTTATTGACTTTTTTCCGCTTTATTACCCAAGATGACAGCTAAAAAAGGTAAAACAAAAAGCGCGTTCAATGCCGCTATCAAGGTGCCGGAAAATATGGCCAAGCCAAAACGCTGAGTCGGCGGAAAACTAGATAATCCGAACATAGCAAAGCCTGCAGATATGAGCAATGCCGATATGGCTATTGGATTCCACATTTCCATTGAAACACTATTCCACTTTTTTTCCTTAATAAAGCCTAACTTGCTTGTCTGAGCGTGCCGCAGCTTCATAACCATATGTATCATTGAGTCTATGCCGACTGCTATAGCCACGTTGGCAGCAGGCGCGGAAATAATATCTATCGGTATATCAAAAATACCCATAATTCCGAAAATACTAATAGGAACTATGGGTACGGAAAACATCATAGCCATAGATATTTTAAATGACCTTGATACGGCAACAGCGACAAAAAAGAACGCGATTATCAGCCTGCCCAGTCCGGTTACCATACTATTTTGCACAAGAGAGGCCAGTTCGCCCTGGAGCAGATAGAGTCCGCTTATTATCTCCGGGATAAACCCGTGTGAAATAATAATGTTCCGTATCCTTCCGCTTACCGCTTTTCTTGATTTGGTTCTCCCTGCCTCTTTCATTCTCATGATGAAATGCGTGGATATCCTGTCCTCGGTAATGAATCCGCTTGATATGGAATCGAATATCGGTAATTCCAGTATATCTGTCAGCGCTTCCCATGAAACCAGACTCGAAAAAGGGTGCCTCTTGCTTTCAGCTAAAATAACCGGCAGAGAAATTATACTGCCCACCGAATGTTCTTCTTCCAGGTCTTCCTGTAATTTCCAGAGCCTTTGGTAGTTGCTGCGGCTTGTCAATTCTTGGCCTTTTATATCCCTGACTACTATATGCAACGGCGTACTGCCTCCGTTTTTATCAATATATTCAAGGCCCGCGCGCAGGTCATTGCCTTTTTTAAAAAAAGAGAAGAGGCCGGGATCGGAATTCAGCTTAAAAATACCCGGTAACACTATTATACTAAATATCAGAATTATTACGGCTGTTAAATGGCGCTTATCGAAAAAGGCCTTTTTAACCGGTTTAAAAAAATCGCTTTTAGACGGCGCGTTCGGTTCGCGCAGAGTGAGAAACGCCGGATAAACAAAATAAGCCATAAGTATGGCGGAGGCCGTGCCTATAGATCCCGATATGCCCAGCTCTCTCAAGGGTTTGGCATTTACAAATAAAAGGCTCATAAAACCGAGTAATGTCGTGAGCATACACCAGAAAGAAGCCCCTAAGGTAACACGCACGGATTCTTTAACCAGCAAGGTTCCTTTCTTCTTTGACTTATCTGCTATTTCGCGCCAGTTAAATGTTAAATACACCATATGAGAGAGCGTGAGTACAAAAATTATGGTTATGATATTAGCCGTAAGGATACCTATTTTTACCCCCATGCTATCTGTTATGATAAGGGTCAGCGCGCACGCGTTTATACACGATGTAAGCATTCCTATTAAGATGTACTCTGATCTGAACAGGGTAACTACTACAAGACCGAAGACAATGCATGATATCGCGGTAAAGAGCTTAAGGTCATGAAAAAGATTTCGCCGGATTATTTCAACCACATACGGAATTCCGGAAATCTGGATATTGAAATCTTTGTCCTGAAAGTTATTACATATTTTTTCTATAGCTTTTACTATTCTGGCAACCGGCCCTTCCTTAAGAACGAGGATAATATTGGTTGATTTTCCGTCTTCCGAAAGGACTACCCTGTTCCAGAGAGGGCTCTCCCTGGCATTTCTTATGTTTCCCGGACCGCGTGAGAGGCTTTTTGCGCTTGAGACATATTCCAATTCCAGTAATACTCTGGTCAATTTTCTGATTTTTTTAAAATATTGCGGCGACCCGATATCTCCAATTACATTTATAATAATCAGCGAGGATTGCCCGGGAAACATCTTCATAAGGAGTTTATTCTCCTGAAAACGCGGATTATCGCTGGAAAAGAAAAAATTTCCCTCTACATGCGGGACAAAATCAACTTTGACAAATAAAATAAAAAGCATTACGAGAGTGATAAGGGATATGGCGAAAAACCGGATAAATTTATTTGTCATGGCAATTTTCGTTTTAATTAGCGGGTCCTATGTTACTAAGGCGCGGATAATCAATATCAACTGCGCCGTTCCGGTCTATTATAACTGTATACTTTACGCCCGGCTTCAGCATTTCCGCGGGTATTACAATAAGAACATTCTGTATTTCAAGCGAATTTTTATTTTTCGGGGTAAGGACCTCATTCCATATTGCCCCCCATACCTTTGCCTGAAAATAACGGTGAAACCCTTCCAGCCTATAGATATCCGGTATGTTCGGCCCCAGTTTCATCAGGGAAATATCATCATAAGCCTTACCGTCCGATACGAATAGTTTATAAAAAAGTGCCGGGTTGGATTTAATATCGAAAACATAGTCTTTAACCGATATGCCTTTTATGGTGGGTCTAAGGACCTGTATCTGAATAAAAGATCTTCCTTCCAGCGAAAAATTCAAAGCTTTTTGGCAATTGATAGTGCAAAAATCCGAAAGATTAAAAGATGCGCTGTATTTTATCTCGCCTCTTTTATCCCGGACATCTATTATTTCTATTGTAAGTTTATTGGATTGGCCGCGAAAAAGGTTCTCAATGCTCTGCGTTATCTCCCTTATCCGGTAGTCTGAATATTTTCTAAAACCGTAAATAAAAATCGCGCAAACTAAGCCGGCAAAAAGAAAACATATGCCCCCTTTTTTATAATTTATATTGCGCATAACAAGTCATTCCCTATTACTAAGATGCGGCCTTAACAACTGAGGTAACCGCAGCCTCTTACCGTTGCTTCTGAATAATAAGCAGATATCCATAGCTATCTCTTATAACCGGCAAAACTTTATTCGAATAGATTCGCTAAC
>CAZBMI010000161.1:0-3705 GCA_964492885.1 uncultured Planctomycetia bacterium
CACCACGCTGTATTCTACCCGCTTACACTCATATATTATATTGGTGATTTTACAAAGGGCTTCAGCTTCTTTATTATATTCCATATCTTTTTGTGCGGTATATTTACGTATCTTTTTTCCCGTGCCATAAAAGTATCCAGACTTGGTTCCGCGTTAGCAGGCTTTGCCTTTATGTTCAGCGGTTATATAATATCCACCATATGCCTTACAACTGTTTTAAGTTCTGTAACATGGTTTCCGCTTGTTATGCTCTTTTTTCTTAAGGCGCTTCAAGAGCGCAGGTATATATATTCGCTTGCGCTCGGTTTCACGCTGTCTCTTATGTTTATAGCCGGTGACCCGCCTGCTTTTATTGTAACGTCTTTTTTATTATTCTGCGTAAGCGCGTACCTGTTTTTTAAGAATCTTTATAAAAACAAGAGGGCGGATACTTTTATTATATACAGCATATTTATCACAACAGCTCTATTTTTATTGCTTACGGCATTTCAGACTATACCCGCGCTGGAGTACTATTCTAATTCCATAAGGACAGATATGAGCTGGCACGAGGCTTCCGCGTGGAGCCTGCCTTATGAGCATCTATTAAGTTTTATAATACCCTATTTTAACGAACCCGCGTTTTTTAGCGACTATGTCCTGGAAGGGCAAAAATGGCTTGATAATTACTACTTAGGTATTATTACTATAGCCCTTGCTCTTATCGGCATATTTTACAAAAGAAGAAGCAGTAACACGAGGTTTCTTGTTTCTATCGCTATATTCTCAATAGCCGTTTCTCTGGGCAGAAACTTTATCTTTTTTCCCATACTTTTTAAGACGGTGCCCGGATTCAATCTCATACGATATCCTGTGCGGTTTATCTTTATATTTACTTTTGCCGCCTGCGCGTTAAGCGGAATAGGCTTTGACGCGCTTAAAGGAGCTCTCAATTCGGGTAAGGGCAAAAGGATAGGCTTATTTTTGCTTACAGCAGGATTCTTATCAGCGCTTTCCGCGATAGCGCTGATGGTATCGCATCATAAGATAACGGCTTTTATAATGGCCCATTTTGACGGGTTCTTCCACTCTGACAGCTCTTTTGTATACGCTGATATCTTTAACTTAAGAAGAACATTTATATATATGGCGGTTTTCGGGTTATTCGTATTCCTGTGTTCGCGTACAAAGAGAAAAAATGCTGTTATTCTGCCGATATTTTTACTTATGGGATTTGACATCCTTTTTACCAACACGGATTATAACTTTATCGTGGACAGGGAGTATTTTAAAAGCCCCACTGAAAATATAGATTATATTATGCGGGATAAGTCCCTTTTCAGGATATTAGCGTCTCCGTATTCGCACGGCAGGTTCTCTCTGATACGCGGTGAATCACTGCATGATGCTATAAACACATCAAAAGATTTTTTGGTTAATAACAGGATGATGGAGTTTGGCATCTATGATGCCTGGGGGTATGATTCTAGTAAATTAGACAGCAATCATAAAACAGCCGCGCTGATATACAACTCAAAAATGCCAAATGATACAAACCTGCTTAACCTGCTTAATATAAAGTATATATCAAGCCATGATGACTTAAGCTGTTACGGTTACAGGAAAGTCCATAAAACAGACAACGCGGCTGTATATGAGAACACGCGCTGTTTGCCAAGGGCCGCTCTTTTAAGAGAGGTTATTTGCTTTGAAAACGATAAAGAGACGCTGGATTATATGTCCTCACGCAGGTTTAACCCGAAAAAAGAGATTCTTTTTACTAAAAGTTCCCTGCCTGAATACGCAGCAGAACTTGACCGCAGCAAAAGGGTATCCGGCGCCCGGGAAGACGGGGTAGAGATTATAGAGTACCTGCCAAGGCATATAAAGATAGATGTATGCGCGAAAAAAGAAGCGTTTCTTTTGTTAAGCGACACCTGCTATCCGGGCTGGAACGCCTATATCGATGGCAACAGAACGGATATCTATTGCGCGGACTTTTTCCTGCGGGCGGTAAAGGTCCCCGCAGGCAGGTACAAGGTGGAATTTATATATAATCCCGCTGGTTTTAGGATAGGATATTTAATAAGCCTGGCAGGGTTTATTATATTTATATACACGCTGATAAGGACGTTTAAGGTTGACCGCTATAAAAATATTAAGTATAATAAGTCCAAATAGGGGAGGTGCGGTATGATGCTTCTTGTGATTATAGGTTTTATAGCTTTTATATTCGGTATATTATTTATACTATTTCCTGATATTCTGATAAAGATGGCTGAATGGGCAAATACCCTTGCCGCAGATATTGATGATAAGGCATTAAAATACCGCGTAGGCGTAGGTTTAAGCCTTATAATAAGCGCCGCCTTTATATGGTTTATTGCTTATTATATGAAGGTTATGCCTGTGCTGGCAAAGATAAATTGAGCAGCCAGCGGATTTTTTACTTTCTGCCCCTCATCCTGAGGGAGCCTTTCGACTTTTCTCAGGGTAAACCTCGCGACGAAGGATCTCTAAAGTGAGCATAATAACTGATACCATAGACAAGATTGCTTTAAAGCTCTCACCCTCACCCTTGTCATTAGGCGTGGATGCAGGTTCTGACTCCGTAAAGATAGCATTGGTTAAAGAAGATTCTCAGGGACTTGCCCTGCTATTGGATTATGAGATTATTCCCCTTAAAAATAATACGAGACCCTCAGGCCCCGCCTCTGTAATAACCGATGCCCTTAGAAACATGAAGATTCCCAGGTCAACACAGGTTAAGTTTGTTGTGTCAGGGCCTGATGTGGACCTGAAAAGGATAAGACTCTCTCCCATGCCGAAGGAGGAGATAGCGCAGGCTTTAAGGTGGCAGTCAAAAGAACATTTTCTATTCAATATAGATGAGTCCACGCTGGATTTTAAGATTCTTAAGCAGGAATCGGCAGATACCCGGGGGCAGGATGTAGAGGTTATCGCGAGCATCGCTAAAAACAGCATTATAAATAACAGGCTCCTTACCTTGAGAGAGACTGACCTTTCTCCGTCGGTAATAACACCTGCTGCGTACGCTTTGTGTAATTTTTACAGATTATCAGGCATCAGGCCTGATTACACGACAGCGCTTATAGATATAGGAGCTGAAACAACCACCATAGTAATAATAAGGAATAACGAGGTGCGGTTTACAAGGCAGCTTGGTTACGCCGGCAATGACTGCACAAAAGCCATGTCAGGGGCCCTCGTATCGGAACAGGGCTCCATTGAGATATCACAACAGGAAGCGGAGCGGCTGAAGAAAGAAGCGGGCATACCCGGCAAATCCGATACTAATATAAGAGATAACATATCATCCGCGCAGGTACATTCGATGTTAAGGCCCGTGCTTGAGAAGCTTGTAAACGACATAAAACTCTCTTTCAATTATTACGCTAACTTCCCTGACGCCGAGCCGATATCAGCAGTCTATCTGACAGGCGGGACGTCTATGATGCGCAATATAGATTCTGAGCTGTCTAAACGTATTTCAATGCCTGTCGGGCGCCTTAAAGCTCCCGAGAAACTTAAATTGAAACTTAAAAAAGAGAGAGCCGAATCCATAGGTGAAGATTTTCCCTTTATAGCGCCTGCCATTGGAGCGGCCCTGCAGGACCCTGAGGGGATGAACCTTATTCCCGCTTCCTACAAAAACCAGAAGCTCAAGAACCTCGAGATGATATCGATGCGGCTTGTATTTATCAC
>CAZBMI010000162.1:0-3704 GCA_964492885.1 uncultured Planctomycetia bacterium
GCTTAAACTGCTTAAGTCAGACCTTATATATTTTATCCTCCTTCTTACTCCTCTCTTATCGGTCTCAAGCATCTTCTCACCCGGGCCTCTTGTTCCGATGCCTCCGCCTAACCTTGATAACTTTGTGCCAAGCCCTGTAAGCCTTGGCAGCATATACTCAAGCTGGGCAAGCTCAACCTGCAGTTTGCCCTCATTAGTATTCGCCCTTTGCGAGAATATATCCAGTATAAGCTGTGTCCTGTCAATAGTCTTTACGCCAAGAGCCTTATCGAGGTTTCTCTGTTGTGTGCTGGAGAGGTTTTCGCTGAAAAGCACGAGTTTTATCTTATCCTTGTTATCCTGTATAAGCTCTGCTATCTGCGCTATCTTTCCTTTGCCCAAGAGATACTGCGGCTTCGGCTCGTCAAGTTTTACCATAAGCTCGTCTACAATCTTTACGCCGCCTGATAGGGCAAGCTCCTTAAACTCCCTGTGTATCTCCTCGAGAGACCAGCCTTTCTCTATGTCCTCGCGCAGGGCGATGCTTACAAGTATCACCCTGTCTTTGGAATACTCTCTTACTTCATGTATCTTTTGCATATTACCTCTGCGAGTTCTTTCGGCGCCTTGTTGGCCGTGTCTATCCACTCTATCCTGCTGTCATTTCTAAACCATGAAAGCTGCCTTTTCGCGAAATTACGCGTGTTCTTCTTTATAAGGGCCTTTGCCTCTTTTAAGCTTATCTTCTTATCAAGATAATCGAATATCTCTTTATAGCCTAAAGCCTTCTTTGCTGTCATAGACAGCCTTTTTCCTTTAAGCCTCCTGCATTCCGATAAAAGCCCTTTCTTAAACATCTTATCCACTCTATCCTCTATCATCTTATAAAGTTCCTGCCTGTCACGGTTTAAGCAGAATATCCTTATCTTGTAGCTCTCTTTCAAGCCCTTTGTCTTCTTCTTTAAAACCGATATCGCAGTCCCGGTTTTTATATAGACCTCAAGGGCCCTTATAATCCTTCTCGTGTCATTAGGGTGAAGGAGTCTTGCGGAAGCCTTGTCCACCCTGCAGAGCTCTTTATAAAGGGCCCCTTTCTCATGCTTCTGCCTGCGCATCAGCTCTCTTCTTAACCCGTAATCCGCGGCAGGCGAGGGAAAAAGCCCGTCCACTAAGGCCTTCATATACAAAGCTGTCCCGCCGGCAAATATTACGCCCTTTTTTCTCTTTTCGATGGCCTTTAAGCAATCAAGCGCCCTTTTCCTGAAATCAGCGACACTGAAATTCCTCGAAGGTGATATAACGCTTATCATGTGATGCGGGATTTTTTTAAGCTGTGAAGCTGCGGGTTTTCCGGTGCCTATGTCCATGCCCTTGTAAACCTGCATGGAATCGCACGAGATTATCTCCGCGTTAAGGGCTTTTGCCAGGTAAATAGAAACCGCTGTTTTTCCAACAGCGGTGCCTCCTACTAAAAATATAATACTCTTCATGTTTGTCAACTTACAACGCGCGCGCTGAAACCGTCTGCCTTAAGCCTTGCCGATTCCTTATCAGCCTGCTGCTTCTTATCAAACCTGCCTATCTTTACCTTGTAAAAAATGCTGTCTTTATCATACTGTTTATCAAGCCTTGCCTGATAGCCTTTGCTCCTTAATAACTCAAGAAGGTTTAAGGCGTTCTCCCTCTTTGCGAAAGCGCCCGCCTGAACGCTGAAGTAGCAGTTTTTTGCAAGGTATCTTTTGGCTTCGCCTGCCTCCAGGCTTAAAGGGTAATCATAAGTGACTTTATAAAAAGCCTCTTTTGACTGTTTCCATTTGCCCAGCCTGCGCTGAGCCCTGCCGAGGTTTAGATAAGCAATGCTCGCGTAATCAGTAGGTGAAAAATTCTTAATAAGTTTCTTATAATACTCTTCTGCCTTGCCGAAGTTGCCCTGCAAAAAATAAGAGTCAGCCAGCCCGAGTAAAAGCTCCTGCTTTAAACCTGTCCCGGGGTAGTTTCTGAGCACAAACTCAAAATTCTCCTGCGCCTGCTTTTGCCTGCCCAGTTTTAAGAAAGACAGGCCCATAAGATACCTGCCTTCTTCTCCCAGGGCCCTGTCTCTGGATACACTGCGGCATTCATCAAGGGCTCTCTTATAATCAGATTTAAGGTAATATGTCCAGGCCTTGTCCATTGCGGGGCTCTGGCAGTACGCAGAAACACTTACGCTTAAAATCAAGGCGGCAGTAATTGTAGAAAAAAGATACCTCATACAACTTCTCCTATAAGAGTGTTATCTTCCACAGTCTTTATTTTAACACTTAAAGGCCTGCCTATCAAGGCGGTATTTCCTTTATATATTACCTGAGAGTTCTGCCTTGTCCTTGCCTTTATATATGATGCTTTAAGGTTTTTTGCCGAAGAGGGCCTGCGTTTCGCAGGTGATATGCCCATGGCGTTTTTTACCTTTCCTATGAGCTTCTTATTCTTCTTTTTTATAATCTTATCCTGCAAATCAAGCAGTATCCGGTTGCGCATTTTTTTATCCTGTGCAGGCACATCATCTTCCACTTTCGATGACCGGGTAAAAGGCCTTGGGGAATATTTAAATATAAACGCGCTGTCAAACTCTATTGTCTTTACAAGAGAGAATGTATCTTTAAAATCATCTTCTGTTTCCGAGGGAAACCCCACTATAATATCCGTGGATAGCGCGCAGTCAGGCGCTATCTTGCGCAAGTTATCAACAAGCCTAAGATACGCTGATGATGTATAATTTCTGTTCATAAGCTTGAGTATCCTGTCAGAACCGGACTGCAGGGCAAGGTGCAGGTGCTCACATACCTTATCAAGTCCCGCGATAGCCTTGAAGAGCTCTATGCCGGCATCCTTTGGGTGTGATGTCATAAACCGTATTCTTTCCAAGCCCTGTATGCTGTTTATTTTCTCAAGCAGTTTTACAAAACTCTTACACGATGACGTCTTGTAGGAATTGACGTTCTGGCCTAAGAGGGTTACCTCTTTTACGCCTTTGTCAACCAGGCGCGTTACCTCATCTGTTATGTCATTTTCAGGCCGGTTTATTTCTCTTCCGCGCACATAAGGGACTATACAGTATGAGCAGAAATTATCGCACCCATGGCTTATATTAACCCATGCTCGTATCTTCTCCTCGCGAAAATCATCAAATACTTTTTCAGCAGGCCTCTTATTCTTAGATATAGCCTTGATATGAGGCTCACCTGATATCGCCCTGTCAATAAGCTCCGGAATCTCATATATATCAGAAGGAGCGCATATAAAATCTACATGGGGGAGTTTTTTAAATATATCCTGCTTATACGCCTTTGCCATACAGCCTACCAACCCAAAGATTTTCTTGTTGCCTTTCTTGTCATTCTCAGCGTAAGCCCTTTTGTCATTCTCAGCGTAAGCTCCCATGTCATTCTGAGGGTTAGCTCCCATGTCATTCTGAGGGTTAGCTCCCATGTCATTCTGAGCGATAGCGAAGAATCTATCTTTTAAGCCCTTAAGTTCAGCGAGTTTTCCCCAGACTCTATCCTCAGCGTGCTTTCTTACAGAACAGGTATTAAATATAATAATATCCGCGTCTTCGTATGATGCTGCGGGGACATACCCCTTTCCCATCATCATACTGTAGATGATTTCGGAATCCCGCTCATTCATCTGGCATCCGAAAGTCCTGATATAGACTCTCGGTGCCGATTTTTCATAAGTCTTTTGTT
>CAZBMI010000163.1:0-3691 GCA_964492885.1 uncultured Planctomycetia bacterium
AAATTTGTAACGGGGCTTCGTTCAGGATGACACAAGGTTTGGTTAAATGTTCAAGGCCTGACCCCTTTCATCCCTTTCATCAGCTCGTCAATATCATCAGGTGATGATACAATTGTATTATCTTTACTATTTATCAAAAACATAACAGGCGCGCTTAATACAGCGTAATCTTTTGCAATGGGGTTGTGTATGCCTCCTTTTGTACGGAGATATTCCCATTCAGCCGGAATATCTATCGCAGGCTTTGCGCTCTCCGCGCCGTCTAAATCGACTACAATTACATCGAGCTTGTCTCTATTATCACCTTCGTTATACCACTTTACAAGCTCTTTCTTAAGCTTTTTGCAGGGGCTGCAGCCTGTTAAACTGAATACAATCAGTTTATACGGCGCTGTGGCTTTATATTCGTGAAGATTAAAGTCATTATTCTTATTGTCAGGTAAAACAAAATTAGGAGCTGCCTTTCCGGAACTAAGCTCTTCAGAGCCTTTTAGATGCGCGATTATCTTGCTCTTCTTCTTTGCGCGGCAGTTTGGGTCTTCAGCATGTGTTTTAAGCATAGCCATGCCCTCTTCTATGCTGTATGCCTCATACCCGTTATAGAAATAGTCAACTATCCAGCCGTAAACCTCAGGATGGCCTTTTGATACCTTTTCACAGGCAATACGGCCTGCCTCGGTTAAGAGCTTTTTCCGGTGCTCTTCATCCTTTGCCTGCATTCCATATAGGCCCACATAGCTGTTTAGCAATATAGACATCTCCCGTGAATTAGTAATAAGCGGGTTGTTGAAATCTATCCCCTCAAAAAAGCTCTCAAGCATGCTCTCGGGCAATTTCTCCTGCGGGCACTGCCAGTCTACTTTTGGTATATATTGGAACTGAAACAGATTGCTTATATAAAGGCCTTTGTTTTTCTTTTTCATGCTGTCAAGCCAGGCATTATACCCCTGCCTGCGCCGGTTAAATTCTTCAATCGCCTGCGCGTAAACCCCTGACTCCTTATCGTCATAGCTTATCAGAAACTGCTTAAGAACTTCTAAAGGCTGGCGCTTCTGATAATTCTGCTTTATAAATTCCGCATACGAGGTATTCTCTTTTTCCCCTTCTGAGAAATATGTATAGGAGCTGTCATTTATGCGCAGAGGGTCAGCATACAGCTCTATGTCCTGCTTGCTTATAAATATGTTCTTTTCAGCGGGATAGGGGTGGTCAGACTTGGTTTTCTTATAATCTATTCTCAGCAGAAACTCACCGGGCAGGTATTCGGCAGGTACAGCAAACCGGGCAACGCCGTCTTCTGTTACATCTTCTCTCTTGCCTATAGGCTCTCCGTAAAGAGCCTTCATGCCCTTAAAAGGCATCAGGGATATATCAGCGCTGTATACACCTTTCAGATGCACAATAAAAAGGCGCTCGTCTGTCTTTTGCTTCTCCTGTGCCTCCAGGGCAAAGACATAAAAAGCTATAACAGCAATAAACACCAGGAATAATATTATTAATCCGCCATACTTGAAAGCTTTGTTTTTTATCTTCACAATTCGCGCTCCTTAATCCAAGGGGTCATCCAAGGGGTCAGGTCTTGAACATTTGACTTTACCCCTTTGTCATTTTGAGCGTAGCCCAGTTATAAATTTTGCTGATATTAATTTGCATATAAGCAAATTTTGTAACGGGACTTCGTTCAGGATGACACAAGGTTGGTTAAATGTTCAAGACCTGACCCCTGTAATCAGCCATTTCCACAAAGGGACAAATTTAATCCTTCTTTTTAAGCCAAACCATTCTTCACTGCTCTCAGCTTCATAATCGCCTGTGATGACCAATAGGTTTCTGCACGACAATTCCCTGCTTGCCAGAATCAGGGCTCTTATCTCTCTTTTTTTAACAGCTGGGTCGGTAATATCACGGCATACCTGGATTAACTGCTTTACTTTGGCGTTTTTCTTTATGACAAAGTCCACTTCCTGCTGTTGTTGATTCTTCCAATAGAAAACCGATATCTTTTTCTCAAGCTCCTTCTTTTTCAGCCTAATGGCTACCGTGTTTTCATACATCCTTCCCGCGTCCCTGCTGAGCCTGAATGCCTTAGTAGTGATAAAACCATTATCAAAGCAATATATTTTTTTAGGGGATTTTATCTGCTCTTTCAGTTTAAATGAGAATCTATTCAGTTTGAATAATATAAAACTCTCTTCCAGGTAATTAAGGTATCTTTCCACAGTGTGAACACTCTTGCATTTAGTCACCTGCATCAGCGTATTATAGGAGTAACCTTTAGCAATATTGGAGATTAGATATGAGGCCAGATCTTCTATGCCCTGCGCTGACCTTATCCTGAACCTTTTTACGATATCCTTATAAATTATAGAGTCCAAAAGAGTCGAAAGATAGTCTTTATAATTTAATTCTTTTACCAGAGGTTCGGGGTAGCCTCCTAATTCAAGATATGAATCCAGCCGCGACTTGGTTTCGGATTCTGTTAATTCCTGCTTATTGAACTTCAAGAATTCCTTGGGAGAAAAAGTGAACAATAATATGGAAGCATACCTGCCCGTTAAGTGTGTGGCCAATTCTGAACTTAATAATTTTGAATTACTGCCTGTAATTATCAGGCTGTACCCCTGCCTCTGCAGCCTGTTAACAAATAATTCCCATTTTGCCAAATTCTGTATTTCGTCTAACAACAGATGCTTAGGCTTATTATATACATCCTGTATCGCGCTGATAATCTTATTATAATCGGTTACATCAGTAAGTTTCTCATCGTCAAAATTAACATATCCAAAATTGGATAATCTATTTAAGGAATGTATGGAGAATAACGATTTTCCGGCTCTTCTTGGCCCGATAACAACCTTTATTAAATCGCTTTTTAGCTCTTTAAGTTCTGCTTCCCTTGGGATATAGAGCTCTTTTCTCTTCTGAGATAATTCTCTTTTTTGTAAAGTAATTATATCTTTTATCATAATGTATTTAGATGCATATTGCACAATAGTTTACAATTTTATGCATTATACATAATTCCATTTTACAATGTTTTTTGGAAGTGTCAAGATTAAATTAGGTTAGACTGCAGAAATTTTCCTCACGTAAAGTCAAATGTTCAAGACCTGACCCCTGTAACTGTAATCATCAACCTAATCATCAACCTAATCATCAACCTAATTGAAAGCAACGCTCTAAGCCAAGATATAATGTAAAGCCCTGCCTTTTCCGACAGATTTAATAACCCCAAGCCCTGCGAGCTTGGCTAACTCTTTATGAACAGCCTGAGCAGATATTTTGAATAACCCTTGTAACTCCCTGTTGGTTACCTTGCCATTGATATTAATATATTCTACTATCTTCATCTGCTTTGGCGTAAGGGTAATCTGCGCTTGGCTGTCTTTTCTTTTGGAGCCGGCTTTTAAAACAGCATCCTTGGCCTCCGCAACAGAATAAAGTATGCCATCAGTAAAATACTCAAGCCACAACGTAATATCTTTGTTTCTATTTTGAGCTGTTTTTAAAGCGGCGTAATATGCCTGCCTGTCCCTGTCATAATAATCATCCAAAGCAAAAATTCTTCTATGGTCAAAACCGCTTAAGTATAAAATTAAAGTCGCTAATAATCTGGCGGTTCTTCCGTTGCCATCTATAAAAGGATGAATTCTCGCTAACTCATAATGGACAATCCCTGCCAATAATACCG
>CAZBMI010000164.1:0-3687 GCA_964492885.1 uncultured Planctomycetia bacterium
ATTATATCACAAGAGACAAAAAAGTCTTTAAAGGCCTCTGCTAAATCACGGATTACTTTATATGATAAAGGCTCTAAGTCTACGAAGGATGTCAAAACAGGAGATATCGCGGACAGGGAAGATGTGCTGGGCGATTTAAAATCTTTATTTGCGGAAAAAGGCATCAAAGATAACAGGCTTGAGCAGGTTCTATACAATATTACATCAAACTGGATAATGCCTAACCTTATCTTAGACAGTGATGAGACAGATGACGCAAAACGCGCCGCGCGGCAGGCCGTTGGGCCGGTATACATTCAGTCGTCCCGCTCTAAGGGAGAGATTATCATCAGAAAAGGCCAAAGAGTCGCCAAACAACATATAGCGCAGCTTGACGCGATAAACCTGGCAGCTTCTTCAAACAATAATTCATACCAGGTCTGGGGCATTATCCTGCTGATGTGCATGCTGATGATTATTGTATACACGTATCTCAAAATGTTCGAATACCCGATATTTAAACAGGGTAAACTGCTTTTGCTGATAAGCCTCCTTGTGATATATGCCGCGGTTTCAGCGCGCGTGGTAGTATCATCGCCCCTGCCGAGCTATTTTATACCGATTGCCGTTGTCTCTATGCTGCTGACGCTTCTTGTCAACGGAAGAGTCGCGGCTGTTTTAGCTGTTGTTGCCGCTGTTATAGTCGCGTTGATAGCAGGAGGCAAATTTGACATATTCCTGGTATCCATGATAGGCAGTATATTCGCTATTTGCACTATTAACAACGCGCGTTCGCGAAGCCGTGTAATCAGGTCAGGCCTTTATGTGGGGGGTATAAACTTTATCGCTATCTCGGCAATAGGAATGATATCCGATTTCGCGCCTGCTATATATCTGCGCCAGGGCCTTTGGGGGATGGCCAGCGGTATAACGTCCGCCGGTATTGTAATGATATTTCTGCCCGCGCTTGAGTATATCTTTAAATTAACAACCGATATTAAACTGATAGAACTCGCTGACCTTAACCACCCGCTGTTGAAAGAGATGGTAACAAAGGCCACGGGCACGTATCATCACAGCATTATTGTCGGTAACCTGGCAGAGGCGGCTGCTGACGCCATCGGAGCCAACTCCCTTCTATGCAGGATAGGCGCTTACTATCACGATATCGGCAAAATAGAAAAAGGGGGGTATTACGCTGAGAACAAAAAGGAGACAGAGGATATGCACAAGGGGTTATCCCCTTCTATGAGCTCCCTTGTCATAACAAACCATGTCAAAGACGGTGTTGAGCTTGCCGAGAAATACAAACTGGGAAATGCCATAAAAGATATAATACAGCAGCATCACGGTTCAGGGCTTGTAACTTATTTTTACCATCAGGCGCTCGAAAAGAAACGCAGGGACGAGTCTGTAAGTGAGGAACCTTTCAGGTATTCTGGCCCCAAGCCTCAGACAAAAGAATCCGCGATAGTGATGCTCGCGGATTCCGTAGAGGCCGCTTCACGCGTACTCCAGAATCCTACGCCCCAGCACCTGAAAGAGCTGGTCCGTAAGATTATAAACAATAAATTTATAGACAGGCAGTTAGATGAGTGTAATCTGACCCTCAAAGACATAAACAAGATAGCTGATAGTTTTGTGCGCATACTTACCGGGACATATCATTCCCGGATAAAGTATCCCGACGACGCGCTTAAAAAACATGCGAATCATAATCACAAACGCGCAAAGAAGAGTTAAACTCAGCCGTAAAGAGGTAAAGGATGCGGCCCTGAAGACACTTAAAGCGCTTAAGTTGCCTGACGAGACCTTGTTAAGCCTGAATTTTTTGACAAGCCTTGGCATGAAGAAAGCAAATTTCAGGTTTTTCAAAAAAAACCGCGTTACGGATGTTATAGCCCTGGGTTACGACGCGAATGAAAGAGAAAAGAATTTACACCGGCATTATATTGGTGATGTATTAATATACCCTTACGCGGCAAAAATAAACGCGCGCCGGTACAACAATACTTTTAAAAAAGAACTCACTTTATATATAATACACGGTATACTTCACTTGCTGGGCTTTGACGATATATCTGAAAAAGACAGGCTCGTTATGCGCAGAAAAGAAGAGGAGATCGCAAGAAAGATATGCACCGCCAGGTAAGGACGAATATAGTCGAGAGCTTTAATGCCGCAATCGAGGGTTTTCTCTATGTTGTAAAGACCCAGAGAAACATGCGCATACACTTTCTCCTGGCTCTGATGATATTGCTTCTTGGCATATACCTTAATTTTACGAGAACGGAACTCATGATACTCCTTTTGACCTGCAGCAGCGTTCTGATTATCGAAATGGTAAACACCGCGATGGAGATTATAATGGATTATGTCGAGAGTTCGCACTCAGCGTGGGTTAAGGTGGTAAAAGACATAACAGCAGGCGCTGTGCTTGTAGCCTCTATAAACGCGGTCATAGTAGGGTATTTTTTATTTTTCAGGGATAACATATTTACTAAGCTATTTGAGCGTGAGTTTTGTAAACTAAGCCGGTCAAGCTGGCATATCTCTTTTTTCACCCTGATTGTATTACTTGGTATAGTTATCATGTCTAAGGCGCTGTTTCACAGAGGCAGGCCCCTGCGGGGCGGAATGCCCAGCGGGCATTCGGCAGTGGCATTTTCGCTATGGATGCTGGTAGCGCTTCTTACTGATAACATGCTTATAATCTTTTCGGTATTTATCCTGGCGCTGCTTGTTGCCCAGAGCAGGATAAACCGCCATTATCACACAGCATGGGAAGTGATAATAGGCTCCGCTCTCGGCATGTCATTGACGCTGATGCTATACCGCCTGATTTCAGGCAATGCTTAATATTTTAAATAAAAAAGGCAGGTATTGTGATGATTAAAAAGATACTGAGGTTTTCAAGGGATAATTTTCTCGCGGGTATTGTGGTTATATTGCCTTTTACGATTACTATCTTTATAATACGCTTTCTGGTTATCTGGTTAAATACTATTATGTTAAATCCGCTTGCCCTGCGCTTAAGGCCCTATCTTTTACAGGAACAGCAGAGGCTCTTTTTTGCAAAGGTGGTTGTTTTTATAGCTGCCATATTAATAATCATACTGATAGGGCTTATGACGCGTGTTTTGATTTTAAGAAGGACGTTCTCATTCCTGGAAAAGCTCTTGTACAAGCTCCCTGTGGTTAATAAGGTATATAGGGCGCTGAAAGAGATAAGCAGCGCTCTCTTTATGAACAAGAAAGAGAGTTTCAAGAAGGTCGTGCTTGTTGAATACCCGAGAAAAGGCATATATACCTTAGGTTTTATAACATCAGAGTCAAAAGGCACTCTTCAGGATGCCGTTGATAACCATGACCTCATAAGCATATACATACCTACAGCGCCGAACCCGACCAGCGGGCTCTTTATCCTTGTGAGCAGAAATGAGGTTTTGCCTGTTAATTTAAGTGTTGAAGAGGCGTTTAAAGTTGTAATTTCAGCAGGCGCGATAATGCCGCCTTCACGGTAATGCCGGCATAAGAGGTGCTTGACTTTGGCTATACAGAAAACCGAGGCTATACTTTTATCAAAGAGAGATATGCGCGAGACAAGCTCTATCGCGCATTTTTACACAAAGGATTTTGGCAGGATAAAAGCCCTGATAAAAGGCCCGCGCGGAGCCCAGGCGAAATTCCGCCTGTATCTCCACGCAT
>CAZBMI010000165.1:0-3670 GCA_964492885.1 uncultured Planctomycetia bacterium
AACAAAGGGGGGTAGTATGCCGCTTGATGTCTCGTTAATGGAAAAAGAGAAGGGCGTTTTTATAATCTCACCGATAGGCCCTGTCGATTCTGACACTTATCTTGTGCTTGAAAAACAAGTCGATGCCGTGCTTGATAAGAATCCGCAGGTTATAATCTTTGACTTAAAAGGTGTAAATTACGTAAGCAGTGCCGGATTGGGCGTCGTCTTCAAGGCAAAAAAGTCTCTTAAGCAGAATAGCGGGAAGCTCTACCTTGTCAATCTTTCCCCGCCGGTTAAAAAGGTCTTTGATGTCGTAAACGCCCTGCCTGAGCAGGATGTATTTGCCAGTGTTGAGGAGCTGGATAATTACTTAGATAATATACAGCGCGCAGATAATAACTAGTGGATATATACTATTCGGTAATGCCGATAATTCCGGGGACAGAACACTTAATCAACGAAAGTAGCATAAGAATAATTAAGTGTTCTGTCCCCGGAATACCCGCGGCTGGCAATGACAATAAATTTATAAGTAAAGTCCTTCCAAAAGCATTTCTTCTTATAGCGTTATTAATCTGCCTCATCTTTTCTGCTTGTTCTGCCTACTCCGCAGAAAAGAATCCGCGGAAAACCTCGTTTATGCCCCAGTGGGTGCCTCAGGCGCAGTTTGCAGGTTATTATGTGGCGCATGACAAAGGCATATACAGAAAATACGGCTTAAGCGTTGATATCAGAAACGGCGGGCCGCAGATATCGCCGTGCGCGCTCCTGCATAATAAAGAATGCGATTTTATAAATATAAGCCTTAACACAGGAATAGAGGCCAGGGCCAACGGCCTAAAACTGGTTAATATCGGACAGCTTATCCAGAAATCAGCCATGATGCTGGTTGCCAAGAAGTCGAGCGGCATTAAAACAGTAGAAGACCTCAACAACAAGAGGATAGGCGTCTGGACAGGTATATCAAAGATACAAACACTTAGTTTTATAAAGAAGTACAATCTTGATGTCGAAATAATTCCCCAGACATATTCAATAAATCTATTTTTAAGAGACGGCGTTGACGCGGCGTCAGCTATGTGGTACAACGAGTATCACACTATCCTGAATTCAGGTTATGACCCTGAAGAGCTTGTAACTTTCTTTTTCTGCGAACTTGATGTAAATTTCCCCGAAGACGGCATATACGCGCTTGAAGAGACCTGCGAAACAAGGCCTGATTTTTGCCGTAATTTTGTAAAGGCTTCGATAGAAGGCTGGATGTATGCTTTCAATCACCCAAAAGAGGCTGTAGACATTGTGCTTAAATACGCGAAAGAGGCAAATATACCTGCCAACAGGGTACACCAGAAGTGGATGTTAAAGAGAATGAAAGACCTTATGCTCGTAAACGGCAAAGAATATATAACAGGCGTATTGGAAAAAGACGATTATTACCGCGTAGCAGGAGAGTTAAAATCAGCAGGCATGACAAAGGAAATACCCGATTACAATCTTTTCTACAAAGGCTTTGGTGATTACAATGATAAGAAATAGCAGTATAAGACTGAAGCTCATACTCTTTATTCTTACAAGCTCTGCAATTATCTTTATCATTATATTCGGTTATAATTATCTCTTTTCCCGAAAGCTCATTATCCGCGAAATTAAAGGGAACGCTAAAAACCTGACGCTTCTTACGGTAAACAAGATAGAGGCAACCTTAAGGCCCATAGAAAAAGTGCCTCAAGGCCTGGCGTTCTTTTTAGAAGAGTCTGACTGCGTAAAAGACGAGATTCTAAACCTCCTGCGTTCTTCGGTTGAGAATAACCCCGAGATTTACGGTGCGGCGATAGCCTTCAAGCCTTATGGTTTTGACAAAGAGTCGCTGTATTTCGCGCCTTATTTTTATAAAGATAAGTATAGAGTAGGATTTACGTATTTAGGAGGAGAGGATTACCAGTATTTTTACCGGGACTGGTACCAGATGCCAAAAGAGCTCAATACGGCTGTATGGAGCGAACCATATTATGACGAAGGCGGCGGCAATATTATAATGTCGACTTATTCAGTGCCTTTTTATAAAGAGACAGGCGGTAAAAGAGAGTTTATGGGAGTTGTTACCGCTGACATCTCCCTATCGTGGCTGCAGGATATAGTCTCTTCAATAAAGATAGCTGATACAGGATACGGCTTTTTAATATCGCGTAACGGCACCATAGTTACACACCCTCATAACGGCCTTATTATGCACGAGACGATATTCAGCGTTGCCGAAGCCAGGCAGGACAAACTCTTACGCAGGACGGGAAAGAATATGATAAAAGGCGGTTCGGGGTTTACCCCTTTTACGAGTATTGTAACAGGCAAGAAGTGCTGGATGGCGTATGCCCCGATACCGTCCGCGCAATGGTCCCTGGGAGTGCTCTTTCCGCAGAATGAGTTAATGGCAGATATTATTAAACTTAACCGAGTCGTATTCGGCTTAGGCGTTTTGGGATTTTTGTTTCTTCTTGTAATTATCGTGTTTATATCAGGCGCCATTACAAGGCCGTTAAGGAGTTTAGCGCGCGCTACAAAAGATATCGCAAAGGGTAATCTGGATTTCAAGCTTCCTGCTATAAGGTCAAGGGACGAGGCAGGCAGACTTGCTGAATCTTTTATATATATGAAAGACGCTCTTAAAAGATATATAAAAGAACTTAAGGATACCACAAAAGCAAAGGAGAGGATAGAGAGCGAGTTAAGAGTAGCCCGCGATATACAGATGGGCATTCTGCCGAAGATATTCCCTCCTTTTCCTGACAGGAAAGAGTTTGGCATATACGCTGTTTTAGAGCCTGCCAGAGAGGTAGGCGGCGATTTTTATGATTTCTATTTTCTGGATAAAGACCGCTTATGCTTTGTAATAGGAGATGTATCAGGTAAAGGCGTTCCCGCGGCGCTCTTTATGGCTGTGGCAAAGACGCTGGTAAAGACAATAGCGCATGAGCACGCGATGCCCGATAAGATATTAGAGACTGTAAACAGGGATATATCGCAGGAGAATCCATCATGCCTGTTTGTTACTATGTTCTGCGGCATACTCAATGTAAAGACAGGACAGGTTATATTTACTAACGCGGGCCATAACCCCCCGCTTATAATACGCAGAGACGGCAAAATAGAGTATTTAGGCTCGGAGAGGAACATTGCCATAGGTATACATGAAGACGCTGTTTATAAACACGAGACAGCAACGCTTCACCCCGGAGACTCTATATACATGTACACAGACGGTGTTACAGAGGCGTTTAATAAAAAGGGTGAGCAGTTTTCAGAGGAGAGGATGATAAAGGCTGTATCTTCCTGCTCTAAAGACCCTGCGCAGGGCATGGTAGAGCATACGCTTGCCGGCATAAGGCATTTTGCAAAAGATACTTTCCAGTCAGATGATATAACAGTCATGGTTTTAAAATATAGGGGACGGTCCTAAAGGGGACACCCTTGAGCACGAAAAATGCAAGAATTTTAGAAAAACTATGATGTCATTCTGAGCACGGAGCCCCGTTACAATTTTATACGCAAAGCTAATATCAGCAAAATTTATAACGGGGCGGAGTGCGAAGAATCTACACGCCGCTTTGAGTTCCCCGGGCATGCCCGGGGCAGCACACCCCCCTTTGGATTCTCCGCGGGGACCACTGTTTGGGGTTCTTCGGTCGCTTAC
>CAZBMI010000166.1:0-3659 GCA_964492885.1 uncultured Planctomycetia bacterium
TTTTCATAAGTTTAAAAAACGTGTAAAAAACGTCAAAATTCGTGCTTAAGGGGGCCCCCTTCAGGAGAGTCCCTTATCAAGCGGCAGAGGATATCTTAGTCTGCAATATGCCGGTCTGTTCCGGAGCTATCTTTTCAGCTATACATGGCATAAGGGGTTTGCGTAATATATAAAACTGGCTTATTTTCAAGTGGTTGAGGGTGTTTTTCGGGATGCTCATATTAAGGACCTCAAATCCGGCGGAGCGAAAATCAGCGGCATTTAACCATATACCGGTGTATCCTGCCACAATACAAAAACCGCCGGGATATAATACATTATTGACTTGTCCGATGACATCTAAGGCCTCATCTTTTCCTGCTATGACCTGCCTTGTTATGGCTCCTTCCAGTATTACCATATCGGCCTTTGCGCCCATTTCCTTATTCAGGTTTTCGCAGTTTAACAGGTCGAGCCTGTGTATATTTGCAGTGGTGTGTGAAAGTGTATCCTTGGCTATTTCAACAAGCTTGTTGTTACGCTCAGCCAGGAAATATCTAACATCTTTCTCTGCCCGTGTGTATTTACCAGGGGCCTGCCTTATGGATTCGTCAATCCTGCGTATGAGCCTTCCCGTGCCCGCGAACAGATCGAAAACATTTATCGTCTTTTTTGAGGACAGTGAAGATGTTTCTTTTATCGCGGTCAAGGCGTATTGCAATACATACTTATCGATTATTCTCTCGTATGCCCCGTAGCCATCAGGAGGCATTAAACCGTCTTTCTTTGTCCAGTCATCCCACTCGCTATCCGGCTTAACAGGCAATCCGGCTCCGGCATCATTGCTCTGCTCAAGCTCGCTGCCTTTTAATAAACCGAAAAGCTCTTGATAACAGGCATATGCTTTTGGGTTTCCATTCATTGTTATGGTGACATAGCTATCCTTTGAGGCGACATAAAAAGTGGGCCATTCTTTCCTGCCGTATATTTTTAATTCTTTAATCTCTTCTTTGCTGTCTAAGGTTACGGGGTTATTTGACAAGTCGATTACCATATCAAGCTGTGCAGGGACATTATACCAGATACTTTTTTTCTTATTGACTATGCTTACGAGTTCTTTAAACAAGGTTTTGATTACGCGGGCAATCCTTTTATGCCTTGCCTTCTCCGTTCCCTTAAATGCCGCGGGAAAGACGAAATTTTCTTTAAGAGACAGCCTACCTGTTGTTTCAGGACTATCTGTGATACTTTTTCTTATATCATTTGCTATGGTTTGACGCATAGACGCAGATTCGCTGCTGGCAAGGTACTTTGACTTATTTGTAAGGCAGAAGGCGGTAAAAATGAAATTTGCCTTTATCAGCTCCTGCAAAGGATTAGAGCCGTTTACAGGGCCGAGGTCAGGGTTTTTATTGTCAAAATACCACCCTCTTTTTTCAGGAGTATCTACCCATCCCCGTGAAGCGGAATAGTCATTGGCGTAATCTATCGAAACGCCGGGGCCGTATATCTGTTCGGGGACATTATTTTCTAACAGGTAATGTGCCATTTCATCGCCTTTTGCCATATTAAGCGACATCTGCATCGCGAATCTGTCCCAATTAATCATTTTTGCCATTGAGCGAATTTCACGCTCAGGCCTGTCGGTAAAAGCAGTAAAGGCATTTATATAACAATTCTTCATAATTCCCGCTAACCGGCCGGGATTTTTCCAGTCTAATTCACCCCTGTCTCTTAAATACCTGCCGGCAACAAGTGTCGCGGATAACAGGTAATCTCCAAGATAACTCGCCAGATAAAATACCTCGCTGTCATATTCCGGGTGGCGGCCTTTAAAGGTCTGCATGTGTTCTGAGAAAGGGTTATCTTCTTTAACCAGGTCTTTTAAGAGAAAAAGGTCAGGGAAATCCGCCAAGCCCGAAAGCCTCATATTGGGGTATTCCACGGTCTTTGTCCATGCGTGAAGCCTTCCCGCGCCGCAACGGCCTTGCATTGGTCGGATGATATCGACCATCCACAGATATTTTCCTCCGTCATGCCTGTCTTTCATCACCAGATTATGAAAAAGTTCTATCACGGCTGTATGAATTATTCCGTGCCTGGCAAGTGTAAATAAGTCGCGCAAGCTGGTAAATAACGCCTCTTGAAACTTATCAGACGGAATATCAGCCTCTCTTAAGTATGTAAAATATCTATCATCTGCTGTCTCGTAAGCCATAAAGGTGTAATAACCGTCTTTTATATTAAGCTCATACCTATGGCCGTCTTTATTTACCTGCCTGTAAAGAGCTGTCTTTGCAGCTGCATTCGGTTTTATCTTTATTACGTAATTGCCATGTATTGGATGCGGTTTTGGAAAGGCGCTATTAAGGCCCAGCTGTTCTTTGTTGGCATTTAAATAAGCAAACATACGGCTTTCGTAATCGAGAAAGGACGCATCTTCATTGAGTTTAAGCGCTTTCAGGGCAAGGCATTTGCCCTGCGGGTTCTTGTATAATAAGGTCCTGCCCTGAGCGCCGGCTAATTTATAACCTTTTGGTATTATGTCTTTAAAACTCGGGCAGGCAGGTATTTCGTTATGGTGTAAACTTTTAAGCTCCGGAAAATTCTCGGGAGAAGTTAACGCGCTGACGCCTTTTTGTTCGCTTAATACTATTTCGGCAAGCAGGCTTGATGAATTGGGGCTGTCACCGCCATCCTTAAGGCTTATTTCGGAAAGCCCTACGCGCTCTTTTATGTACTCCAGGGCAATTTCATTGGCAGGGATTCCCTTTTTTATCTTTTTCGCGAGCATATCATAAAAGGAATCTTCTTCCTCTGTATCGCTTACAGTTTCTGATATGTTCAAAAGCACGGGGTTTAAGTAATCAAAGGCGCTGTAAGCCTCATCTGTATTTTTATATAACTTTTCGATTAAGCGCAGATAGTAATATCTGAACTTCTCCGGCACAGGCCTTACTGTTTTTTGAAAATCTATGCCGCATAAGAGCATTCTTTTATCGAATATGCCCGCTTCTACCAGCGATTTGATTGCGCTGACCGTGCTGGCTGTCAGATCAGGGTCATTCTTTTGCAGGTTACGGATTAAGTTTTCCGCGAGGTCCTCTCCTGCCTCTTTCCTGTCAAGTACTCCGGCATCTGCCAGGGGTTTTATAATTTTGACCGCGTATATCAAGAGGGGCGAAAACCCCTCTTCAAAGCTTTTCTTCACAGAGGCCAGCGTAACGCCGGGCCTTATCGCGTCACTGTCAATTAAGCCCGCGCTGATAAAAGAATGCAATATGACTGCTGTGGATTTCAGCACATGGGCTATATCACTATGTAGATTATTGGTAAGCCGTTTTAGGGGGATATGCCTTTTTACGGCATTTTTTTCTATCAGTTCAGCGTCGATCAGGGATTTTATGATTTCTGACGAATATTCCAGTATGCTCAAGTCATCTTTTCGCAGATTCAGGAGAAGCTGCGGCAGGAGTTTTTGTGTTGAGAATTCGCTATCAAGCAACCGCATATCTATTAAGTATTCAATAATAATTATAGTATTTATCAATGTTAAAGAATTATGGCTTTTTAAATCAGTAACTATTTGATCAAAGGGTATGTATTTTTTCCATGCTGCGCTATCGATAAGTCCCGCGTCAGACAACGCCTTAAGGGCAATTACGGTATTTTTTATTACA
>CAZBMI010000167.1:0-3624 GCA_964492885.1 uncultured Planctomycetia bacterium
ATCAATAACAACACCTTCTACCCCGGGCGGAACCGTAAGAGACGCGTCCCGCATGTCGCCTGCCTTCTCACCAAAGATAGCCCTTAAAAGCTTCTCCTCTGGCGAAAGCTCTGTCTCGCTCTTGGGCATAACCTTTCCTACCAATATGTCTCCGGGGCCTACTTCAGCGCCTACTCGTATTATGCCGTCCTCATCAAGGTCTTTAAGCGCTTCTTCACCAATATTCGGTATATCTCTTGTGATATCTTCAGGTCCGAGCCTCGTATCTCTTGCCTCAATCTCAAACTCTTCTATATGAATGGAGCTGAGCTTATCATCCTTTACAATCTTCTGGCTTATAAGAATCGCGTCCTCAAAATTGTAACCACGCCATGGCATAAACGCTACCAGCAGGTTAGAGCCAAGCGCAAGCTCTCCGTTTTTAGTGGCAGGACCGTCAGCAATAACCTCACCCGCGCTAACCTTCTGACCGGGCTTAACAAGGGACTGCTGATTGATACAGGTAGAGGCATTTGACCTCTGGTATTTTTTAAGCTTGTATACCTTTTCTCCGACCTGTATCTCATTGGACTGAACATTCTTTACAGTGCCTGAAGAGACGGATATAACCATTGCTCCTGAATCCCGCGCGACCTTGTCTTCCATTCCTGTTCCTATCAGGGGCTCCTCAGGACAGAGCAGCGGAACCGCCTGGCGCTGCATGTTTGAACCCATTAATGCCCTGTTAGCGTCATCATGCTCTAAAAACGGTATGATGCTGGCAGCGACACTTACCAGCTGAGTAGGTGAAACATCCATATACTGGACCTGCTTTGGGCTTATCTTTGGAAAGTCAGACTTATACCTGCAGAATACAACGTCTTCGGTAAAACGGCCCTGTGAATCTATTTTTGAGTTTGCCTGGGCTATATAATAATTATCCTCAATATCAGCTGAAAGATATTCAACTTTTTTGGTAACTCTACCGTTCTCCACCTTTAAATACGGTGTCTCTATAAAACCGAATTCATTTATCCTCGCGTATGTGGACAATGAGGCTATAAGGCCTATATTGGGTCCTTCAGGGGTTTCTATAGGGCAGACTCTTCCGTAATGGGAATAATGCACATCTCTTACCTCAAAACCCGCCCTCTCTCTGGATAAGCCGCCTGGGCCTAAAGCAGACACCCTTCTCTTGTGAGTCATTTCAGCAAGAGGGTTTGTCTGGTCCATAAACTGTGAAAGCTGGCTTCTTCCGAAAAAGTCCTTTATAACGCCTGAGACAAGCTTTGAATTGATAAGGTTATGAGGCATAATGTTTTCTAAATCATATATAGCCATTCTTTCCTTGACAGCACGCTCTAACCTTGTAAAACCTATCCTGAACTGATTGACAAGAAGCTCTCCTACTGTCCTTACCCTCCTGTTGCCAAGATGGTCTATATCATCAGTCTGGCTTTCGGATATCTTCAGTTCCATAAGATGATTTATGGTCTTTACCACAGTTTTGTTATCAAGAACCCTCTGCTCAAGCGGAACCTTCATGCCAAGTTTTCTGTTAAGCATGTAACGGCCTACTTTGCTTAAGTCATGACGCCTGTTGTCAAAAAAGAGCGTTTCCAAAAGTGATTTAGCGCTCTCTATGGTAGGCGGGTCGCCCGGCCGTAATTTACGGTATATCTCTATAAGGGCGTCATCTGTACATTTCGTATGGTCTTTTAACAGGGTATTTAAGAGTTCATCAGGAAGGTCTTTGGCAATCTTTATGGCCCCTGCTTTGCCTGCGGCAATTCTGTGCGCAGACTCCCTGGTCAGTTTCTCCCTTGCCTGCATAAGCGTAATGCCGCTCTCCGTATCCACAACATCTGATATAACTATCGAGCCTATGTGCTTTGTAAGTTCTGATGCCGAAGGGGATTTCAATTGGATTACACTGCAAAACAGAGAAAGGATATCTTCGTCTTTGGAAAATCCTAAAGCGCGCAGAAAAGTTGATGCCAATACCTTTTTACGCCTGTCTATGTAAGCGTGAAGATTGTCATAAGCATCAAACTCGAATTCAAGCCACGCGCCCCTGTATGGTATAAGCCGCGCGCCGTAAATCTTTTTACCGTTAGGGTGAATATTCGATTCAAAAGATACCCCCGGAGAACGGTGCAGCTGGCTTACAACTACCCTCTCATCCCCGTTTATTATAAAAGTTCCTACAGGTGTCATAAGGGGCAGGTCTCCGATATAGACCTCCTGCTCTTTAATGCTCCCCTTTAAGCGGAGACGGACTTTGACTTTAAGAGAGGAGGCATAGGTCATACTCCTCATCTTGCATTCATCGATATCATATTTCGGTTTACCGAGAGTATAATTTACAAACTCAAGCCTGCACGCTCCGTCATAACTCTCTATAGGAAATACGCTGGTAAATACCTCCTGCAAGCCTTTATCTTTGCGCTTAGTGCGGGGTACGCCTTCCTGCACAAAATCATCAAAGGAGCTGACCTGCACCTCCAGCAGATTCGGTATAGGGTATGCGTGTTTTACTTTTGAGAAATCTTTTCTTTTTGTCTTCATGCCAACCTGTTCATTAAGGCCTTAACTTAAGCCATTGTTATTTAAGCTCAACCTTTGCTCCGGTAGCTTCTATCTTCTTCTTTACCTCTTCTGCCTCTGCTTTAGGAAGACCTTCCTTTATAGGTTTCGGAGCTGCCTCTACAAGATCTTTGGCTTCTTTTAAACCAAGGCTTGTGACCGCGCGTATCTCTTTTATAACCTGTATCTTGTTTGCCCCTACGTCTGCGAGGACGACGCTAAAGGTGCTCTTCTCTTCCTCTGCTGCTGCCGCGCCTGCCGGGGCGCCTGCGCCTGCTGCGGCTACCATCATGGGGGCCTGCGCAGAAACATCAAATTTTTTCTCAAGCACCTTCACCAGCGAAGAGAGCTCTATGACTGTCATATTCTCAATCTTAGATACAAACTCTTCCTGCTCTTTGGTCATTTTGATATCTTCGCCTGTTTTCTTCTCTTCAGGCTGTGCCTGTGCCTCCGCCTGAGGCTCTTTTGTCTCTTCTTTTTTTGCTTCGTCAGCCATTTTTATTTCCTCCTTGTATTTTTACAGTTTTAAAAGTCCAAAAAGTTAAAAGGTTAAAAAGTTTAAGTTGCATTAACAGCTTATGTACCTACTCGCTTCCCTCTCGCTTCTTTATGATATCATTAACAGCATACAACAGCTTCTTTATTATACCTGAGCATGTTGTAACCAATCCGACAACCGGCGAATTTATAGCTGATACCAGCCTGCCCAACAATACTTCGCGGCTCGGCATGGACGCCAGTTCTTTAATAGTATCAACTGTTATCATGCCTCCGTCAACATATCCGGCCTTTACCTGGAAGCTCTTATTGTCCTTTGCGAAGTCAACCAGGGCTTTTGATACCGTGACAGGGTCACTGCTCGTATAGCTTATTGCGCATGAACCGTCAATCTGCTCTGCAAGGTTATCGAGTTTTAGCTCTTTAAGGGCGTTCCTGCACAGGGAATTGTTTATTACTATATAGTTGCTTGAGGCGCCCTTGAGCTTCTTTCTCAAATCCTCAATCTGCTTATTCGTAAGGCCTGTAAAATCAGTTATAAACAGGGAAGAAGACTCT
>CAZBMI010000168.1:0-3556 GCA_964492885.1 uncultured Planctomycetia bacterium
TGATGTGACATAATCGGTTGCCATAAAAAACGCTCCGAGTATAAGACCTCCGCTCATAAGGTAAAATAAGACATCCCCTGTAAAGAGAGTCTTGCCCATAAATGCCCAGCTTAAGACTCCGACTGTAATAATATAGCTTAACGGTATGCGTAATCCTATATAGCCTTTGTAAAGCAAAAAAAGCGCGCCCAAAAGAAGCGCTGCCGTGCATACCTCTCCTATGCATCCTGACCTGTTGCCTATAAAAAGGTCCAGGTATGTCGGGTTGGGCAGGCCGAAATCATGCTTTAAGTTTGTAAGCGGGGTAGCTGACGTTAACGCGTCAGCTGCCCATCTTGGGTTTTTAAATGTCACCATATATGTAGGCCAGGACGCCATCAGAAATGCCCTTGCCGCGAGCGCGGGATTGAATATATTCCTGCCAAGTCCGCCGAAGGCCTGTTTTGCTATCGCGATAGCAAATACTCCGCCTATGCATATTACCCATACAGGGAGAGCAGGCGGGACATTATAAGCAAGCAAAAGCCCTGTAAGGGCTGCGCTTCCGTCTTTAATGACAACAGGCTTTCCTCTCAGTTTTAATATAAGAGCCTCTGTAATAACACAAGTAAACACTGAGGCGATTATAAGGTACAAAGCCTTTATGCCAAAGGCGTATACCCCCCATAGCCCTGAGGGAATAAGCGCGAAAAAAACAATCCACATTATCTTCTTTATAGATACCCCTGAATGGGCATGCGGCGATGAAGTAACATATATCATATCTGGCATGCTATGCTCCTTTTTGCATGTTTTATCAATTGCACAAGCGGAATGTGAGACGGGCATACATAACTGCAGCAGCCGCATTCTATGCAGTCAGAGGCATTTAAATTAACAGCTATATCAAAATGCCCGCACTCGGCTGCCTTGGCTATGTCTGTCGGTATAAGGTTTACGGGACAGCTTAATTTGCATTTTCCGCATCTTATACAATATTCCTGCGCCATAAGAGGCGTGGTTTTCTTGCGCAGAGCCAATACGCCTGATGTGGCTTTCACAACAGGTACATCAGTTACATACTGCGCAATACCCATCATGGGCCCTCCGATTATAAGCTTACCGAGGTCTTCTTTTAAACCACCGCAGTTTCCGATAATATGTGAAACAGGCGTGCCTATGCTGACTAAAAGGTTTGAAGGCTCGGAAACAGCGTCACCCGTTACGGTAATTACTCTTTCATAAAGAGGCTTGTTAAAATAAACGGCCTCGTATATGGCATAAGCTGTCTGTACATTTTCAACAATGCAACCCACGTCAAAAGGAAGTTTTGAAGGCGGGACTTCTCTTCCCAATATAGCCTTTATAAGCTGTTTCTCCCCGCCCTGGGGATATTTCGTGGGCAGGATTTTAAGCTGCAGGCTGCAGGTTGCAAACTGCGTCTTGCTAATTGCAGAACGCATGGCCTTTATTGCCTCAGGCTTGTTATCTTCAATAGCGATAATACCGTTACTTATCTTTACTGCTTTCATTGCCAAAAGAGCTCCTTTAACAACCCCTTCCGCGTGCTCCTGCATCATCCTGTCATCACATGTAAGATATGGCTCGCATTCCGCGCCGTTTAGTATAAAAGTATCAATATTTTTTTCCTTAGGGGGGTTAAGCTTTACGTGAGTCGGAAACGCGGCGCCCCCTAAACCTACTATGCCGCAATCGCGCACTTTGTTTATAATCTCTTCTGCGGTCAATCCATCAACCTCTTTTCCGCTTAGTTGTGTGTATTTTCTGGCATCTGAGTTTTCAACTGCTACCACAATGGAATTACACGCGCTCAAGACAGGATGGCAGGCTTTTTTTATAGCCTTTACTTTTCCGTATACCGGGGAGTGGATGGGAGCGGATATAAGCTTTTCACTGTCGGCAATAAGCATGCCAGGCGAAACAGAATCTCCCGGCTTTACTTTTGGAAGGCATGCCGCGCCAACATGCTGGCTTAAAGGTATTGCTATCTCCTTAGGCGGCTCGAGCCTCTTTACGGGCTTTTTTGATGTAAGCTGTTTATAATATTTGGGGTGTACCCCGCCCTTAAAAGTCTTTTTAAACACAATCTGCCTCTCTGTCTATTTTAATATATTACTGTTTAGCCGGACATGGAAACAGCGTCTTTTTCCGTAACAGTTCTCTTTGCTCCTATAATTCCCGTAAAAACGAAGATAAGGCCTACTATCAACAATATGTAAAAACTGCTGATAAACTCAGCCAACACTGACGATAATAGCATAAATATAAGATACGCCAAATGCATAACAGCCTCAAGTGATGAAAAGACCCTGCCATGCGCCTCTTCGGGAATAAGCTCGTGAACTATCGTATTTGACGATATAATAATAGGAGACACTGCCGCGCCGAAAAAGAATACTATTACCGCTGCCATGAAGAAATTCGCGAACAATCCTACAAGCACAACAAACTGCACTAAGAATATTCCGCCTAATATCAGGCTTAAAAATATGGCCCTTACCTTTGAAAACCTCTCGCCTACCTTGCCGTATGCAAGCGCGCCGCAAAAAAGGCCTGTGCCAAAAAACATTATCAAGAGCCCTAAATCTTTTGTGATGCTGGCAAGGGTGGTCTGTATAAAAACGATAACCACCACCTGGCTGGCGCCTATGCCGCTTGCCAGAACAAAGAGAAGCCCTATTACAAAATGCATCTTGCGGTGCGCTATGATATGCCTTACACCGTGGACAATCTCCATAAGCACGGATTTTCTTATAATTTCTTTTACATTGCGGCTTATTTCGTAAATACTCTCTTTTACTTCCGGCACAACTTCTCTTTTCCTGATAAATGACACTAAAAAGGCTGATATAAAAAATGTTACCCCGTCTATAATAAGCGCGCCTTTGACGCCAACCGACGGCAAAGAAACGATAATGCCGCCTAAGCCAAATCCCAGCGCAGAGGCTATCATGCCTGTTGTATGCATAAGAGAATTTGCTTTTAATAGCTTATCCTCTGTAACAAGCTCGGGTACTATGGCCATTTTCGCGGGTATAAAGAAACGCGTTACGGAGAAGATAATAAAAACTATAATATATACAGGAAATACGGGTTTAAGTTCAGGCACAAACGCCCAATATAAGGCTATGCACAGGATAAGCAGGCCTCTTGTAATATCCGATATTATCATGGTCCATTTCTTGGACCACCTGTCACAATATACGCCGGCAACAGGACCGATTATAAACACGGGAATAATAACAAAGATAAATAATTTCGCAAGTTCATACGCAGACCCCGGAGTGCGGTATGATACCAGCCCGACTAATGCCATCATGGCGAACTTATCGCCAAACTGGGATATGATCTGGCCTAACCACAGAAAGAAAAAATTGGGCTCTTTCAGGACTTCTCTTAATCTCGGCATATTTTTTGGAGCTGGCGAGTGGAATCGAACCACCAATCGGCGCATTACGAATGCGCTGCTCTACCATTGAGGCACGCCAGCTTAATAGAAATAATACTATGTATGAATGTTAGTAGATACTATGGGTAAGTACAAATCAAATAAATA
>CAZBMI010000169.1:0-3527 GCA_964492885.1 uncultured Planctomycetia bacterium
TAATTGATTCAGCCGTGATAATTGTGGCGGCGCGCTTTATAAGCTTTTTGGCTTCTATATACCCGGCTTTTCAGGCATCCAGGCTTGACCCTGTAGACGCGTTGAGGTATGAATAGATGTTATTAAAAGCAGAAGGCATTGCTAAGAGATATGTAAGCGGGAATAAACATTTAGATGTATTAAAAGGCGTAAATGTTTCCATTAAGAAAGGCGAGACAGCCGCGATAGCCGGGCCTTCGGGCGCCGGCAAGTCCACCTTGCTGCATATACTCGGGGGCCTGGATAAACCGTATAAAGGAAAAGTCAATTTTGACAATATTGACCTGTATAAAATTTCGGATAAAGAAAGGTCTTTTATAAGAAACAGCAGGATAGGCTTTGTTTTTCAGAGTTACCACCTGCTCCCCGATTTCAGCGCTTTAGAGAATATCATGATGCCGGCAATGCTCAATAGGAGGCGAAAAGGGCAGGGCATCGATATACAGAAAAAGGCAGCTTTTCTTCTTGACCAGATGGGCATGAAGAGAAGGGCAGAACACAAGCCTTCGCAGTTATCGGGAGGGGAGGCGCAGAGAATTGCTATTGCCAGGGCATTGATAAACGACCCTGACATAGTATTCTGTGACGAACCTACAGGCAACCTTGATTCGGAGAACGCGGATGTTATACTTAACCTCATAAAGAGGTTAAACAAGGAGATGGGGCAGGCTTTTCTGATAGTTACGCATAATGAGAAGGTTGCCGGTTTCGCGGGGCGCATAGTTCATATTGAAGACGGACAGATAAGGTAAGGGGGCAATATTATGCCGTTAAAGATTTATATAAATGGTAAGTTTTACAGCAAGAAGGACGCTAAAATATCGGTGTTTGACCACGGGCTCTTATATGGTGACGGTGTATTTGAAGGTATACGTTCATATAACAGGCTTGTCTTCTGCCTTAAGGAGCATGTTGACAGGTTATTCGAATCAGCCGATGCTATCATGCTTAAGATACCGCTTACTAAAAAAAAGATAATAGAAGCGGTCTGCGCTACGCTAAAGAAGAATAATATCTCTGACGGTTATGTACGGCTTATAGTCACCAGGGGCGAAGGAGACTTGGGCCTTGACCCGCGAAAGTGCAGAGGCAACGCCTCTGTTATCGTTATTGCCGATAAGATAGCCTTGTACCCGCGTAAATTTTACGAGGCAGGCTTAAGCATAATAACAGCGCGCACCCGGCAAAACCCCATAGAAAGCCTGCACCCGGGAATAAAATCGCTCAATTACCTTAATAATATCCTGGCCAAAATAGAAGCCGCGCAAAACAGGTGTGAAGAGTCTATTATGCTCAATGCCAAGGGGTATGTTACAGAATGCACAGGCGACAATATATTCATAGTAAAGAATAACGTTCTTTATACGCCTCCCGCATCTGTCGGCATACTTATAGGCGTTACCCGCGAGATGGTATTTAAGATAGCAAAGAAAGAGAATATAAAGGTTAGAAAAAAGCCCTTTAAATGCGAAAAGATATACAATGCCGATGAATGCTTTCTTACGGGTACCGCGGCAGAGCTTATACCTGTTGTAAAGGTTGACAATAAGAAGGTAGGAAGCGGTAAGCCCGGCAGGCTTACCGGATTATTTCTTGAAGAATTCAGGAAGCTTACAAGGATCCGGGGCGTAAGGTATTGATTAGCTCACAGTCCACAGTTAACAGTTGACAGATTAGTTGACAGTTGGTGATTAAAATTCAGCAAAGGGACAGACATGTTATGCGATATATGTAAAAAGAGAGAGGCAACGGTTCATCTTACGGAAGTCATAAACGAGGAAGTGCATGAGCTCCATATCTGCGAAAAATGCGCTAAAGAGAAGAGCATGCAGATGCAGCAGCATTTTGGCATAGCCGACCTCTTATCAGGCCTGACGGATCTTCCTCATGGAACGGCGCCAAAGAAAAAGCTCATTCATATAAAATGTCCTTCATGCGGAATGAGCTATGATGATTTTAAGAGGCTGGGGCGGTTCGGGTGCGCTGATTGTTATGAGTCATTTAAGAGGGCGCTTTACCCTTTATTCAAGAAGATTCACGGAGTGCCTTATCAGGCGGGTAAGAAGCCCGAAGCGGCAACAGTTTCTAAAAAGTTTACAAAGAAGAAAAATAGCGCTGATGCCGGTTCAGCCGTTAACAGGCTGGAGCAGTTAAAGGCCGCTCTGGCAAGGGCTGTCGAGCAGGAGGAGTTTGAGCAGGCGGCTGTTTTGCGGGATAAGATAAGGATGATTACAGCGCAGAATAAGAAACCCAAAAAGAGTGAAAAGAAAGATGAGAATAGACGACCTGATAAATAAGACAAGCCAGTGGCTTAGAGGCACGGGGCCTGAATCCGATATTGTTATATCAAGCAGGATACGCCTTGCCAGGAATATAGAGGGTTTTAAGTTTGTTGACTGGTCAGACGCTGAAACAAAGAAGAAAGTCGCCAGCATAGCAAGGCAGGCTATATCCTCAAGCAGGCATATGAAGGACTCTATCTATATTGACATGGCGGGCCTGAATACCCTTGATAAGCAGTTCCTTATAGAGAGACATCTCATAAGCCGGGAGCACGCGCTCGATACAGAGCACAAGAGAGTTATGGTAGGCAGTAAAGAGGTGATAAGTATTATGATAAACGAAGAGGACCATTTAAGACTGCAGGAAATACAGTCAGGCCTCGCGCTTCATGATGCATGGAAAATAATGACCGGCCTGGAAAAGGACATAGAAAAGAATCTTAAGTTCGCGTTCTCGGATGAGTGGGGCTACCTTACGGCATGTCCTACAAATACGGGTACAGGCCTGCGCGCGTCTGTAATGATGCACCTTCCGGCCATAGTTATTACGGGCCAGATAAACAACCTCATAAACGCCGTATTCAAAATAGGGCTTACTGTCCGCGGCTTTTTCGGAGAGGGCACAGAGGCATCGGGTAATTTTTTCCAGATATCCAATCAGGTTACTATGGGCAGGAGCGAAGAGGAGATAATAGATAACTTAACGCGGGTTATAAGGCAGATAGCTTCCCAGGAGAAAGGCTCAAGGCATTTTTTAAAAGCAAGAAAAAAAGATATAGTTGAGGATAAGATATCAAGGGCCTACGGCACGCTTGAAGCCGCGCATATAATCACAAGCGGAGAGACTATTGACCTGCTTTCACTGGTAAGGCTGGGCATAGGACTCGGCATAATAAAAAAGATAGATATACACAAGTTAAATGAGCTGCTCATGCTTATCCAGCCCGCGCACCTGCAGAAACTCGCGGGAAAAGAGCTCTCTTCCTCGGAAAGAGATATCAAAAGGTCGGAATTGATACGTGAAAAATTGCAGATTAAGTGATCTTACGCACTAAATTATATTATTGTAACACAACTTTTAGATTCTTCGGCTTACCCCGAACCAAATATAAAATTTATAACGGGGCGAAGTGAAGCATCTAACCTTTAAAGTAAGGGGGATACATGTTTAACAGGTTTACTGAGAGAGCCAGCAAAGTTGTGATA
>CAZBMI010000170.1:0-3486 GCA_964492885.1 uncultured Planctomycetia bacterium
ACCAGGCGGCGGCAATCTCAGGCATTGAGATTGCTCCCCGCCGTAAGCGGGCCCGCCCTGCGCTGGCAATGACATATTGGTGAATTATGGAGAATGTACCTATACGCATAAAGAAGAAAGAGGGCTGCCATGACCTGCCGGTGCCTTCTTATATGAGTGAAGGCGCCAGCGGAATGGATGTTTATGCTGATGTTGATGATGAAATAACGCTGGCTCCCGGAGAGATAAAGCTTATATCAGCGGGTTTTTACATGAGCATACCAACAGGATACGAAGTTCAGGTAAGGCCAAGAAGCGGACTTGCCATAAAACACGGTATAAGCATTGTAAATACCCCGGGTACAATAGACAGCGATTACAGGGGCCTTGTCGGTATAATAATGATAAATCACGGCAAAGACCCTTTTGCGATAAAGAGAGCAGACCGCATAGCCCAGCTTGTTTTACAGAAAGTCACAAAGGCTGATATAGCTGTTGTTGATGAATTAGACGAGACGACCCGCGCGCAAGGCGGTTTTGGTCATACAGGTATTTAAAGCTTTAAGTCATAAGCCGCAAGCTCTAAGCAAAAAACAAAAAATTGTATATTAAAGAGCCTTAAAGCTTATAGCTTACAGCTTACAGCTTATGTATTAGGGGTTAGTATTTCAAACCACACTATAGAATCAATAATATGTCATATACGCAGGCTATTATATCCGGCATAGTACAGGGCATAACAGAGTTTCTTCCAATAAGCTCATCAGGCCATCTTGTAATGCTGCATAGTTACCTCGGCCTCAAAGAACCGCAGTTATTCTTCGATATTTTTTTACACATCGGAACGCTTTTTGCTGTTGTAGTTTATTTCCGGCGTGATATAATTAAATTGTTAACTACCCAAAAACGTTTACTGTTATACATAATAATAGGCACTGTTCCTACAGCGTTTATAGGATACTTTTTTAATAATATAGCAGAATCTCTTTTTGTAAATGTTAAGATGACAGGGGCGATGCTTCTGATAACAGCCCTGCTTCTCTTTGCGGCGGACTGGACAGGCGGTAGTAAGTTTTATAAAGACAGGCCTAAAAGCATCAGCCGGATTAAGGCATTTACGATAGGTATTGTTCAGGGCTTAGCCATAATTCCGGGTATTTCAAGAAGCGGCTCTACGATATCAGCAGCAATGCTCTTAAATGCAGGCAGGATGCAGGCAATAAGGTTTTCGTTTCTCTTATCGATACCCGCTATTATAGGCGCATCGCTTTTAAAAGTTGTTTCAGCCGAAGGGGCAGCAGCTATTACAATGCCGATGGTATCAGGAGCGATTTTTGCCTTTGCTTTTGGACTGGCATCTATTTATATACTTGTAAAGTCTGTAATAAACAGGCGCTTGAAGTTTTTTGGATTTTACTGCCTTTTAGCGGGAGGAGCTATAATAGTATTATGACACAGCAGAGAATAAACGAGATACTGGGTTTTATATATTTCGCGATAGCCGTACTTGTCCTGGTAAGCCTTATGACTTATGACCCAATGGACCTTAAGCTTTTTGCCCCCACGCCAAATGCCAAGATGCATAATTTTGTGGGTATCATAGGAGCGTATATAGGCGCGGGGCTTTTTTTTCTTATGGGAAAGAGCGCTTATATCATACCGTTTTTATGCTTTGTATGGGCAGTTGACAGGTTTACCTCGCAGCAGCCCCAGCGCTCGCTTATTAAATTTTCCGGCACAGCGGTTCTTTTTCTGGCAACGAGCTCATTTCTGGCATTGATATTTGACGGTTCAAATGCCGCGCGCATGAATGCGGGCGGCATATTCGGCATGCTATTATCATCCCTGCTTGATAAGTATTTCGGCACAGTGGGGTCTTTTGTTATAGTGACTACCCTTATGGTGCTTTCAATCCTTTTGGCAACCGAATTCCTTATTATACCGTTTATAGGATTGATAGCGTCAAAGATAAGAGAATTTTATGAAAAAGAGAAGCAGAAGAAGGCGCTTGAAGCTGAAAAGAGGCCTGCGCAGATAAAGATAAAGAGTGAAAAAGCTCTTGCAAAGAAAACAGCTCTAAAAGAAGAAAAGATTAAATCCCAGCCAAAGCCGTTAAAGGCCCCTCCTGCTATGGAAGAGGCTTCTAAAAAAGGCGGCATAGGCCCGCCCAGCATAAAAATAGATAAAAAGCATACTCAAACTGCTTCCCCGTTACAGCAGAAGAAGCCTGATGCAGAAGAGAAAGTTGTCGGTGAATACAACTTTCCCCGGCTTGACCTTCTTGATTCTCCGCCGCCCGTAGAAGAGCGGCAGATAAAAGAGGACCTTACGGCATCTTCTGCAATACTCGAAGAGACCCTAAAGGATTTCGGCATAGACGTGAGGGTCTCGCAGGTTGAGAAAGGCCCTGTTATAACAAGGTATGAGCTGGAGCCGTCACCGGGAGTTAAGGTAAACAGGATTACCGCTTTAAATGACGATATCGCTTTGGCGATGAAGGCGCAGTCTGTAAGGATTATAGCGCCTATACCGGGTAAGTCACGTGTCGGCATAGAGGTCCCCAATACAACTGCATCACTCGTATATTTAAAAGAAGTGCTTATGTCAGGGGATTTCCAGGATGCCAAGTCCAAGCTGACACTTGCCTTGGGCAAAGATACGGCAGGCTCGCCTGTCATATGCGACCTTGCGAAGATGCCCCATATGCTGATTGCCGGGACAACGGGTTCAGGCAAGACCGTATGTGTAAACAGTATCATATTGAGCATGTTATATAACGCATCTCCTGATGAGCTGAAGTTTATACTGGTTGACCCGAAAATGGTTGAGATGGCGATGTTCAACCGCCTGCCTCACCTGATATGCCCTGTGATTACAAATGCCAAAAAGGCATCAGGCGCCTTAAGCTGGCTTGTAAACGAGATGGAATCCCGCTATAAGCTGCTTGCGAAGGTCTCGGCAAGGAATATATCGATATTCAACCAGAAGGCACAAGAGGGTAAATTCAATGACGATTCTGATGTGCCGGATAAACTCCCCTATATAGTCCTGGTTATTGACGAGCTTGCCGATTTAATGGCGGTTGCCTCCAGCGAGATAGAGAATGCCATAACAAGACTTGCCCAGCTTTCGCGCGCAGTAGGCATTCATATCATACTGGCTACGCAGAGGCCTTCGGTGGATGTTATAACAGGAGTTATCAAGGCAAACTTTCCTGCGCGGATATCTTTTAAGGTTGCATCAAAAGTTGATTCACGCACAGTCCTTGATATGAACGGGGCTGATAAACTTTTAGGCCGCGGTGACATGCTCTTTATGGAACCGAGTGTATCAAAGCCTACGCGTGCCCAATCCAGCCTGGTATCCGACAAGGAGATTGAGCGTGTCATAGATTTTATAGCAGAGCAGAGGGCCATGGAGTTTGATGACGAGATAACAAAAGAGCAGGATAAGAAAACTTACGGCAGAAGCGGTGAAAAGGACGAGTTGTTTGATGATTGCGCGCGT
>CAZBMI010000171.1:0-3483 GCA_964492885.1 uncultured Planctomycetia bacterium
ACTTATGCTGGAATTGGGATCTGTTATAAGCATAACCCTGCTTATGGAAGAAGAGGCCTCGTATACCCTGCCTACCAGGCCTGCCTCCGCGATAACTACTGTATCGGATTCTATGCCCTGCTCAAGGCCTTTGTCGATTACAATGGTATCTGAAAAATTAGAAGAATCCTTAGCGATAATGGTGGCTGCGGTAAGGCGGAAAGAAGAAGCCTTTTTAAACCCAAGCAATTTTCTTAAGCGCTCATTCTCCTGTTCTACGTCCCTGTACCGGCTCAACTGCCTGGTAAGGGCGTCTACTGTCTCGCGTAAAGACTTATTCTTTTCTGTCATTGCGCCTGAATGCGCGAGATAATTTATCTTTCTGGATATGAGATTAGTAAGGTTAAGCGGGAGCCTTGCCGTGCGCAGTAAAAGAAGTTTCGGCTTATCTACGTATATAGGCGGGGAGAAATAGATAAGAACTATATAAAAAGCTATTACTAAGACTGCTATAGATTTCTTTATTTTCACTCAATGGCGTCTTTAAGTGCTGTATTCGGGCTTCTGGGTAACAACAACCCGTTTAAGGTATTTTATCTCGTTCAATACATTGCCCGTACCAAGCGCTACTGCTGTAAGAGGGTCATCAGCAATGTGCACAGGAAGGCCTGTCTCATCCGCTAACAGCACGTCAAGCCCCCTTAAAAGAGCCCCTCCTCCCGCAAGCATGATGCCTCTTTCTATAAGGTCTGCCGAGAGTTCGGGCGGCGTGCGCTCAAGAGCTATGCGCGCGGTCTCGACTATCTCGTGTATGGGTTCTGAGAGCGCCTCTCTTATCTCTTCTGAGGTAACGCTTATCATTTTAGGAAGGCCCGCGACAAGGTCTCTTCCTCTTACCTCCATCTTGAGCTCTTCATTCAGAGGATATGCCGAGCCTATCTTTATCTTGATCTCTTCGGCGGTGCGCTCGCCTATCATAAGGTTATAGGTCTTTTTAAGATATTCTATAATAGCCTGGTCCATCTCGTCTCCGCCTATCCTGATAGATTTTGAGAATACTATGCCGGCAAGGGATATAACAGCCATTTCGGTAGTGCCGCCGCCTATATCTACAATCATGTTTCCCGCAGGCTCGACAATCGGAAGGCCTACTCCTATTGCCGCGGCCATGGGCTCTTCGACCATATATACCTCCCTGGCCCCTGCCCGCTCTGCCGAATCCCTGACAGCCCTTTTCTCCACTTCTGTTATTCCGGAAGGTATGCCGATTACGATACGCGGCCTTACAAATACCCTGCGGTTATGTATCTTTTTAATAAAATAGCGCACCATGCTTTCAGTAATCTCAAAATCAGCGATAACACCGTCCCTCATGGGCCGGACAGCTACTATATTGCCCGGGGTTCTTCCAAGCATGTGTTTTGCCTCTTCGCCGACTGCCAGCACCTTGGATGTCCCCTTTTGTATGGCGACTACGGAAGGCTCGCAAAGAACAATGCCCTGGCCTTTGACATAGACAAGGGTATTTGCAGTACCCAAGTCAAGGCCCATATCATTTGAGAACATTCCCAGGAAACGGTTAAAGAACTTTATCAGGAAATCAAAAATCTTTTTAATATCTGAGGGTCTTACAGTAGCCATTGCAATCTCCTTAAGGTTGGAACTTCATAGACTTACAACGAAGGTGATGAAATTATAGCAAAACTCCGGGTTATTGTCAATTACTAAGAAATAGTTTTAAGTATATCCATGAAATCCGGAAACGATATAGCTATACAGGCGGTATCAGAGACAGAAGTCTCGCCTTCGGCTATTGAACCTGCTATTACGCTCATCATAGCTGTGCGATGGTCACCAAAACTTTTAACAGAAGCCCCTCTTAAAAGACCCGGCCCTTTTATGATAAGCGTATCTTCTTCGGACTTTATATCCGCGCCAAATGCCTTCAGGTTATTAATTAGAGCGTTCTCCCTGTCGGTCTCTTTTACTCTCAGTTCCGATATGCCGCTTATCCGTGTCGTGCCTTCAGCCTGTGTGGCGCATAACGCAATAAGGGGTATCTCATCTATTAATAAAGGAATCATATCTCTTTCTACTTTTACCGCTTTCAGGGATGAGCTCTTTACAATAATATCGGCAACAGGCTCAAAACCTTTTCGCATATTTAGCATCTCTATATCAGCGCCCATATCCCTTAAAACCGTTATAATACCTGTGCGCGTTGGATTTATACCGCAATTATTTATCCTTATCTCGGCATCTTTGGCAATAACAGCCAGGGCAATAAAAAACGCCGCTGATGAAATATCGCCGGGCACTTCTATCTCCTGCGGCGCCAACTGCCGGCCTGCCAAACCTTCCACAGAAACAGTTAACCCGTCTTCTTTTACATCAGCGCCGAATAGCTTCAGCATCCTTTCTGTATGGTCTCTTGATTTGTAAGGCTCGGTAACTTTTGTCCTGCCTCCCGCGTAAAGCCCTGCAAACATGATAGAGGATTTGACTTGAGCGCTTGCGACCGGCGAATTAAACGTAATAGGCTCAAGAGAGCGCTTGCCGTGGATTGTGATAGGAGCAAGATTGGCATTGTCATTTCCCTGTATCTGAGCGCCCATAAGTATGAGGGGATGCGTAACCCTTTTCATGGGCCTTCGTGAAAGTGAAGGGTCTCCTTCCACTATAGTCTCAAAGTCCTGGCCTGCTAATATGCCCAGTATAAGGCGCATTGTGGTTCCCGAATTCCCGAGATACAGGCTGTCTTTCGGGGGCTTGAGCCCTCTTAATCCGTTTCCCTTGACAACAACATCCTTATCGGCTTTTTCCACTATAGAGACACCCATGCCCTTGAAGGCATTTATGGTAGCCTGGCAGTCCTCTCCCCTTAAAAGGTTATTCAGCATGCTCCTGCCTTTTGCAATGGAAGATATCATGATTGCCCTGTGCGATATGGACTTATCAGCAGCAACGGAAATCTCGCCGCGTATAAAAGGGATTTTATTGACGGTTATCATGGGCTCGTTATTGTGTTATGGCGTTATTGCGTTTGGAATGTTTTAAAAGGTTTTCGCTCTTTTTAGTTTTCAATCAGCTTTACCGTATCTCCCTGGCGTATGACAATATCTCTCCATTCATCAAAGACCATTATGCTTGACATATCATCATATACGTTTTCGATAAATGCCTTTGCTATAAGCTGTTCATTACGGTATATCCCGAGGAGGTCTCCGCTTCTTACGGAATCTTCCGAACCGAGGTCCGCTACGGCAAAATTATATTCACTGTTTACCTCTATTATCTCCCCGCTTGAAACAGGCGCCATTCTAACGACTATCTTCTTAAGCTCGACACCTTTTGATGACTCCAGATACTGTGCCATCTGCTCTTCAAGGTCTGCCTTTTCGTTTCGTGTGGCTTCCAGCGCTTTTGTAATATCCTCGTTATCCGCCTTTGCCTGATCCAGGTCAGCCTTTAACGAGGCCTCCTTAATCTGTACCTCGTTAAGTT
>CAZBMI010000172.1:0-3469 GCA_964492885.1 uncultured Planctomycetia bacterium
AGGTCTTTTAATTTTTTGGAATTTTCTTTCAATGTTTCAATGTGATGATTCAGCTGTACTATTTTAGAACCAAGCTCATTTACATACATTTCTTGTTTGTCTATAGTTTTTTCAAGCTCATAAATGTATTGTTTCTGCTTTTCAATTATTCCCATGGGCCGGTTATTCCTTATGATATTTTTGTGCCATTCTACCGCTTTTTTTAGTTCATTTTCCAGTTCAGTCAGCTCGCGCGCAGAGTCTTTTATAGTATTCTTTAACAGCTTGAGGTCGTTTTCGCTTTTAGCTATCTCTTCGTGCAATTTTTCTATATCTTTTTCTAATGCCGGAACCCTTCTGTATAAATTCTCCCGCTCCCCTTCGGTGCTCACAGGAGAAACCTGTGATGTTGACACAGAAATATTCGCATATGATTCTGTTGCCGGAGTTGCTGAAAGCAGTGCTGCTGCCAGGAACGCGTAAGCAAGCCTAAACAGCTTCTTTGTTCCTGAGGAGCTTGCCTTATTCGCGGGGTCAGTGGCTAAAGGCATGCTGAGTGTATGGCTCAGGAGAGCCTTTATTTCTGATATATCAGGCAGTTTGCCTGCCATCCTCTCGGAATATAGGTTATCACAATCATCAATACCGATATTAGGACATATAACAATATATGAGATGCCTTTTTTCTTTAAGATATTTGTTATGCCGCTTGTATGAAAACCTCCTGTTACGAGTATTGCCTTGCGTTTTCTGTTGTATAGCATTCTTTGGATAGTGTTATCTACAAGGGCCTTATCTCTTTCTATAGCCAGCCTGTAATACTCTTTCGAGTTCTCTATAGAATCCCGGCTTATATCAAACGAACTTACTAAAGCGGGAAGATTTAACGCGTATTGCCGAAAGGCCTTCTCAAGAAACTGCTGTATTTTCTGGATATCTGAATATTGAGGATGATTATCGAGATACTCAAGCTGTCTGTGGGTGAGCTTCAGGCTGAACAGGTCATGTAAAAGGACTGCTGATTTACCGTATAAGGCAAGGTCTTTCTGCGCTTTGTTCTCGCACAAGGCAAGTATAAGAGCTCCTTCCAAATCTTCTGCTTCATCAAAGACCCCCAGGTGGTTTATGCTCTTTGAAAATTCTATATATTCACAGTAGCCGATAAGGTCTTTGTACTTATTCTCGCTTATCTTTTCTTCTTTAATGAGGTTTCTGAGATATGCATAGAACTGCTCCTGGGGTATCTTTCCTATTTTAAATTCAAAACTCCTTGAAAGGAGCGCGTCGAGTTTTTCCTTATCTAAAGATTCGGTCAGGGTTTTTATCAGTGATTTTCTCTGCGATTCGGCTTTTTTAAAATCTATCCTTTTTTCTTTTTCCGCAAGTTTTATAAAGGCGGTTAAATTATTGTATGCGGACAGGTCAAGCCTTCTTTTTTTTGAATATTCCTTTAGGATATTTAGGTATTCAGGAAGTTGTATTTGTTTTAAAGCGTAATCCCTTGATGCCCGGTCTACCTCTTTTAATGGTTTTGAATAAAGCTTCTGCTTGAGCGCATTAACACCTGATATTACTGCTTTAAGGAATTTTAGTATCTTATGCCTGCTTATAACATTATCATGATAAGAAGCCAAGTGTTTTAGGTATATCTTTCTGTCTTCCGCGCCAAAGGCGCTTATATACTTGCCGCTATTTATTATCTTGTAATATTCCGCTCCTGTAAAGAGCGCTTCCCCGACAAAGGCTTTTGACACCTTGTTTTTTACCTCTTTATCAGGGAATTCATCATAAAAAGATGTATCCAGCTCACCCGAGGCCCCTTCCAGGCACATAATGTGAGTATCATATTTTGTTACAAATTCATTTATTATCCCGGCGATATTGAATTGAGCTGTTTTGTCAGCATGGCGGTCCTGGATATGTATAACTAATGAGCTGTCTTTACCTTTAAAATGCTCTACCACCCTGCCTATTGAACCAGGTATACTTGCGCAGGCAGGATTTTTTAAGATATCTGAATCGCTGTTTAAAGAGTCTTCTTTGACGTGTCTTTGTGCATGCGAAATGGTCTTAAACAGAGTGGCATTATCAGCCCCATAACAGAGCGTGTTAACTGTAAAATATACTAATGTTATTATAAGAGTTAATATTCTTTTCATTTTTAGTGCCATTGTGTGCTTTTGTTTTATATATACTTTCTATATACATTAACACATTACAATCTGATTTATGCCACTAAATTAAACTTTTTAAAAGCTATTAATATGTAGGCAAAAAAAACCGTTTCCTTGTCACGATTATTTAATGTTAAAAAACCTTATAGTAAATATACCTTATAGATGTAAAAAAGACAAGCCTTAGCGCAAGATTTTTGCAGTTTTCATAACAGGTGTCTTTGATGTTCTGGGATTAGCCAAGAGTTTTTTATAAATGTTTATAGTATCAGTGGTTACGCGTTCCTGCGTGTATTGAGACTCGACCATCTGCCTGCCTGTATAGCCAAGCCTTTTGCGCAGGCGCTGATCGTCAAGCAGGGTGTTTATCTTTGCCGCTAAAAGCTCAAAATCTCTTACGGGCACGACAAAGCCGTTTATGCTGTCTTTTATTATTTCGGGCATGCCCCCCATATTAGTTACGATAATCGGCTTTGCGGATGCCATTGCCTCAAGCATGGTAAGGCCAAAGGGTTCCGAGCTGGTTGAAGGATATAAGCATACCTGGCTCAAGGCATATAGCTTTTTTATGTCCTCTAAGCTATAGGTGTCTATTAAGACATTGTTATCCAGCTTAAAATATTTTATAAGGCTTACCATGTATGCTATATCTTTCTGTTGAGTCGCTCCCCAGTCAATAATATTTTTCGAGCCTGCTAAGACAAGCACGGCATCAGGGTATTTTTTTCTGACAATCTGGATGGCCTTTATGCTTACATCACAGCCTTTGGCAAGGCCCATTCGCGCCGGATGAAAGACTACTCTTTTGTTTTTAAGCTGAGGGTATTTTCTTAATATATTGCCGGGCCTTACCCTGGGGGTAAATTTAGACTCGTCAACACCGTGATGGACTACGGTTATTTTTCTGTCGTCAACGCCTATGCCTATCATCTCCTTTTTGACAAAATGGCTTACCGCGATTATATGCGACCAGCTTATCTTGTTGGTAAGCTCCATGAAAAGCAGGTCATCCCAGGTATTATGCGCTGTAAGGACAAGGGGCACTCTGCGTTCTTTGGCTATCTTCTCAAGGGTGCGCGCGTGGACCTTGCTGAAGTAGTGCATATTATGGACATGTATAACATCGGGTTCGGCCTCGTCAAAGAACGAGGTAAATGTTTTTGTTATCTCTTCTTCGAGGTTTTCAAGTCCTCTCTTGTAAAGCCAGTTTAAGTCCATTATAGGCGCGCGGACAACATGGACGCCATTATAATTATACTTGCCGAGAACCCCTTCTACAGAACCTGTAAGCAGGTGTACATTGTGGGACATATTCA
>CAZBMI010000173.1:0-3468 GCA_964492885.1 uncultured Planctomycetia bacterium
GTGCGCGTTTATATATGATATATCCTTTGCCTCAACACCCGCGTCTTTTATAGCTTCCTGCATACATCTTATAGCGCCTTCACCATCAGGGTTCGGAGCTGTCATGTGGTAAGCATCACAGCTCATTCCATAACCGATAACCTCCGCGTAAATTTCGGCGTTCCTTTTCCTGGCGTGTTCATACTCTTCAAGTATAACAATACCTGAGCCTTCTGCCATTACAAAGCCGTCCCTCTGCGCGTCAAAAGGCCTGGATGCTTTCTGCGGCATATCATTTCTGGTGGATAAAGACCTCGCGGCGCAGAAACCTCCGATACCCATCGGGCTTATTGCCGCCTCGCTTCCTCCTGAAAACATTACATCAGCATACCCGTTCTGTACTATCCTGAAAGCCTCACCAATGCAATGATTACTTGATGCGCACGCTGTTACAGAGCATGAATTAGGGCCTTTGAGCCCGAAATTTATCGCTACCATGCCGGAAGCCATATTGACTATTATCATTGGAATGAAAAACGGGGATACACGGGAAGGGCCTTTATTAAGCAGAACCTGGTGCTCTCTCTCGATAGTATGGATTCCGCCTATGCCTGAACCTATTATAGAACCCAGCCTGAAAGGGTCTTCTGAAGATAGGTCAAGCCCGGAATCGTCTAATGCCATCCTGGCTGCCGCTATGGCGAAATGGGTAAATCTGTCGCTTCTCTTTATCTCTTTTTTGGACATATAAACTGCGGGGTCAAAGTCTCTGACCTGTCCTGCAATCTGGGATGTAAATGCAGAAGCGTCAAAACTGGTTATCCTGGTTACGCCCGGGGTACCTGCAACCAGGGCCTTCCAGTAATCATCTTTACCATTGCCTATAGGAGATACTATGCCAAGGCCTGTAATTACTACGCGTCTTCTCATATGTATGCTGGCGGGAGGTGCGGATTAACCTTTTGCAGCGACTTTATCTTCGATATACTTGATAGCTTCTGATACCTTGCTCATCTTCTCGGCATCTTCATCAGGTATCTCGATGCCAAACTCTTCTTCAAGGGCCATTACGAGCTCGACTGTGTCTAATGAATCAGCTCCAAGGTCATCTATAAAAGAGGCCTCAGGAGTTACTTCTTCGGGCTTAACGCCCAACTGCTCTGCTATGATGGATTTTACTTTTTCCTCTGCTGCCATATTCCTTCCTCCTTTTTTTGCTTTACTGTCATTCTGAAGGCGTAAGCCGAAGAATCTAAGCCTCTAGATCCTTCGAATACTCCTTTTTGTCGTATTCTTAAAATAAGCTCACACTTATAAATTAGCTCAACTTCGTTGACATAATTTATGTGTTCGCTTACATAACCATGCCGCCATCAACCTTGATAACCTCACCCGTTATATATGATGAGTCATCACTTACCAGAAACAGTACGAGGTCAGCGATATTCTTAGGGCTTCCCAGCTTTTTAAGAGGGATGAGTTTAAGCATATCCTCTTTCTGGGCATCCGTAAGCTTATCTGTCATAGCGGTTTGTATAAAACCCGGGGCAATCGCGTTAACATTGATGCCTCGCGAAGCCAGCTCCTTTGCGCTGCTCTTTGTAAGCCCTATAATCCCTGCCTTGCTCGCAGCGTAATTGGCCTGTCCGGCATTGCCTATTATGCCTATTATAGAAGCGATATTGACTATCTTGCCGTACCGCTGCTTAATCATTGCCTTGCAGGCTGCTTTTGTAAAGTTGAAAGCGCCTTTGAGATTTACGGTGAGTACCGCATCCCAGTCCTCTTCCTTCATGCGCATCAATAATCCATCCCTGGTGATGCCGGCATTGTTGATGAGTATATCAATTTTGTTGAATTTGTCAAGTATTTTATTGGCCATATTCTCGCAGGAATCGTACTTGCCCACATCAACAACCTTGACAAAACAGCTCCTGCCTAAGGCCTCTATATCCGCTTTTGCCTGGTCAAGGGCCTGTTCGTCAATATCGCATATAGCGATATCCGCGCCTTCTCTTGCCAGGGCAAGGGCTATCTCCCTGCCTATGCCTCGTGCCGCGCCTGTGACTATAGCTGTTTTATCTTTTAATCTCATGGTAATATATGATTAACACATCAATCACTGTCTAGTCAAGTAAAATCTTACAATATCGCAAAATAACTATTATACCTGTTTTATCAGCAGGATAGCAGGCTAATCCTGTTCAACCTGCTCCCAGTCTATGAGGTTTCCGGATTTATTGAAGAAGAAATATATCTTTTCACCCTTAAAAAAGGTGGAGGTTGGCGGCTTGTAAACCCATCTTAACTTATCATCTACAACTGCTACAGGTTCTCCGCATGCCTTTGCTATATCATCCTTTGAAAGCCCTTCCTGTATCTTTTTACTGCTTATAAAATCCTTTGCCCTGGCGTAATTTTTGCCTTCCTGGTCCTCTTGAAGCGCCATGCGCTTCATGTTTTCAGCTATGCCTGTCAGCTTTCTTATCTCGCCGGCCGCGAAGAGGGGCCTGACGCAGGCGCACTGCAGGAGTAATAGAGTTATAATAAGAATTATTATCTTTCTCATACGGGAGGTATTTTATCATTATAATAGCTGATTATCAATAGAAAAAGGCGGGCATACGCCTATTCTTGAGTTAAGCTGCTGACTGAATAGCAAGTTCAATACCATCGGCAGCCGGTACAAGATTTTGTTTTGAGGCTGGTTTTTCGCAAGGGAGGACAACAGTAATCCTTATATCATCGCCATACCTCTGCGGCAGATAGATATTTCTGCCGTTTTCTCTTACTGTAAATTTTACCTTGTAATAAAAGTCGCCTGTTGTTTTAGGCGTAATGGTTTGTTTGAATTCAAATATCTTACCCCCTCTCTTTGAACCAACCTCTGAAACATCCATATTAACATCATGCCAGCTGCCTGGGCTGTTGATATCTGTCCACACATAAGCTTTTATGCCGTCTATCAAAGAAGGGTCTTTAAGAGATATTGTTACGGCGATATCCATCTCTTCCCCTTGTTCTATCTTTCCACCTTTACCGGGCAAGAGGGAAAACCTTGCCGTCTGCCTTATAGCGTCTTCTGTTTTCTTGCATCGCATAGCAGGCAGGAACAACTCTAATATATATCTTTTTATCATATTCTCTATATATAAAACCTTGGCATCTTCATAAACCTGTTTGCGAAAATCCAATAACCCGGTATCACCTTTATTCATAAAATCATAATAAAGCCCTGATATGACTGAAAACGCCTTATATAACTCCTTTGGCGTAATATCTGTTAGAATAAATCCGTTACCTTTATTGGTTTTAGGGGCATACTCGTCTATAAACTCATCTCCCCACATGCCTGAAGATGTAATCGGCGGATTTCCGCAAATAGCAGCGCGCATGCCGCTTGTGCCGCAGGCCTCTTCCTGGTCCCCTGTATCAGGATCACGCCTAGGCACTTCAAACCAACAGTCACAGCCATTGGCCACTGACCTC
>CAZBMI010000174.1:0-3463 GCA_964492885.1 uncultured Planctomycetia bacterium
AATTCTTTTACAGGCAGGAAAAGGAGGAGGCCTTTCCGATACCTTCGGAGGCGGAGGCGGAAGCTCGCAGACTACCATATTCGGGCAGAAGGCATCCGATTTCCTGACAAAGGCAACAGAGGTGTGCGCGGTTCTTTTTCTGTGTACCTCGTTATCACTGGCTTTTTTATCCGGTAAACGTAAAAAGTCTATAATGGAGAACGTAAAGATAACTTCTCCGGCTCAGGAGGCAAAGACCACAGAGACTGTTACCGTAAAAGAAGTCAAGGTTGACCCTGAAACAGGCAAAGAGACTGTTGTAAAAGAGACCACCCGCCCGGTGACTGAAGAAGAGAAAAATAGCACCTCAGGTAAATAGTAGAAGAATTAGTGTAGTTATATGTTGTCATTGCGAGGAGCATTAGCGACGAAGCAATCCCTGAAAGTTTGAGATTGCTTCACTCCTGCGGAGTTCGCAATGACGATGGATTTAATAAGATAAAATAAAATACAGGTCTTTTTTAAAACTATTATGATAAAAATGCCAAAAGAGCATATATGGCCGCTGCTTATTACAGCGGCCATATTTTTTAATATAAGCCTCTCAGGGTGCGCAAACAGAATATCTTCCGCTGATTACGCAAAAGAGGGCCTGCCTGCGTACGGAGACACCATTGTATCAGGCTCTATAGCTGAGGCGACAACGCTCATTCCCATAGTTGCCTCGGATTCAGCCTCGCATGAGATATGCGGCCTTGTATACAGCGGTCTTGTAAGGTATGACAAGGACCTGAATATCACAGGCGGGCTTGCCGAGAGCTGGGATATAGAGGAAAAGGGGAAAACTATAATCTTTCATCTGCGAAAAGACGTCAAATGGCACGACGGAGAACCTTTTACTGCAGAGGATGTTGAATTCACCTACGAGAAGCTGATAGACCCAAATGTAAGGACGCCTTATGGAGGGGATTTTGCGAAAATAGAATCTTTAGATGTAATAGACCCGTACACAGTGAAAGTAACTTACAAAGAGCCGTTTTCGCCCGCGCTTTCATCATGGGGTATGTGGATAATGCCTAAGCATATACTTGAGCATGAAGACCTTAACAATACAGATTACAGCCGCAGCCCCATAGGGACAGGGCCTTATAAGTTTTTAAAATGGATAAGCGGCCAGCGCATAGAACTTGCCGCTAATGACGAATATTTTAAAGGCCGGCCCTATATTGACAGGTATGTTTACAAGATTATTCCTGATACAGCTACCATGTTTCTTGAGCTCCAGGCAGAGGAGTTAGACACCATGGCTCTTAACCCTCTTCAATACCGCAGGCAGACAGGCAGTGAATTTTTTAAGAGACGCTACAATAAGTTCAGATACCCTTCTTTCGGATACGCGTATTTAGGTTATAACCTTCTTGACGATAAGTTTAAGGAGAAAAGAGTGCGTCAGGGGTTAAACCACGCTGTTGATAAGCAGGCGCTTATACACGGCGTTTTAATGGGCTTAGGAGAAGTATGCACAGGGCCCTTTGTGCCTGAATCATGGGCATTTGATAAAAGTATAAAACCTGCTGAATACAACCCTGATAAAGCCAAAGAGATGCTTAAACAGGCAGGCTGGAGCGACACCGACTCAGACGGTTTTCTGGATAAGGACGGTAAGGTTTTCGAATTTACAATACTTACAAACCAGGGCAATGATTTAAGAAAGCGGGCCGCAGTGATTATACAGCACCAGCTTGGCGCAATAGGCGTAAGAGTCAAGATTAAGGTTGTGGAGTGGAGTGTATTTCTGACAGAGTTTATAAACAAGAAACGTTTTGAAGCCATATTGATGGGCTGGGGATTATCGCGAGACCCTGACTGTTATGACATATGGCATTCATCGAAGAAGGGCGAGGGAGAGTTTAATTTTATAAGCTATGAAAACAAAGAAGTTGACAGGTTACTGGAAGAAGGAAGGCGTGTCTTTGACAGGGAAAGAAGGGCCGGGATATACCACAGGATACAGAAGATACTTTATGATGAACAGCCATGTATGTTCTTGTGGATAGCAGACAGCCTGCCCGTGGTGCACAAAAGGTTTAAAGGAATCTCTCCGGCTGCCGCTGGAATTGGTTATAATTTTACCGAGTGGTATGTGCCCAAGGGCCAGCAGAAGTATTAGGAACGAAGCGCCTGTTATTTAAGCTGTGTCACAATGTCATTGCGAGCGACCAAAGGGAGCGAAGCAATCCCAGGCGTTGAGATTGCTTCGGTCGCTATCGCTCCTCGCAATGACGTAATGGAAACAGCAATACGCAATACGAGACTATGAAGAGATACGTTATCAAAAGATTGATTAATATAATCCCTATGCTGCTGGGCATATCGATTATATCTTTCTGCGTGATACATTTAGCGCCCGGCAGCCCTGTTGACTCCTCAGGTTCCGCTTTAAACCCGAAGGTATCTTTGCAGGCAAGGCAGAAACTTATCTCCCAATACGGCCTTGACAAGCCTGTATACATACAATACCTGAACTGGTTAAGGAGGCTGGCGGTATTCGATTTCGGGACATCTTATAAAGACGGACAGAAGGTCTTAAGCAAGATAGTCGGCCGCATGCCTATTACGCTTCTTATAAATATATTATCTATATCGATTATTCTGCTTATATCGGTACCGATAGGCATAACAAGCGCTGTAAAAGAAGGCTCTCTTTATGACCGCTTTATGACGGTCTTTGTGTTTATAGGTTTCGCGATTCCGGGATTCTGGCTGGCGCTTATGTTGATGTCTTTATTCGGCATAACACTTGGATGGCTTCCTGTCCAGGGAATAACCTCGCTTTACTTTGACAGGCTTTCAATTCTTGGCAAGTGCCTTGATGTGGGAAGGCACCTTATACTTCCGGTTTTCGTATCGTCTTTCTGTTCGCTGGCAGCAATGAGCAGGTATATGAGAAGCAATATGCTCGAGGTCCTGCGCAAGGATTATATACAGACAGCGCGCGCTAAAGGTTTGCCTGAAAAAACAGTTATATACAAACACGCTTTAAAAAACGCTCTCCTGCCTATTATTACGATGCTCGGGCTTTCTGTGCCGGGCCTGATAGGAGGCAGTGTTATTATTGAGTCTGTATTCGGCATTCCGGGAATGGGAAGGCTCTTTTATGAGTCTGTTACAGGAAGGGACTATCCTGTTATAATGGCAATACTTGTAATAGGCGCCCTGCTTACACTGCTCGGAAACCTTATTGCTGATATTTCGTACTCTTTAGCTGACCCGAGGATAAAGTATGAGAAATAGTTCTGAGCCTGACTGCCGGGCAGGCAGGTTATACCTTTTACGCTGTAGGCTGCTTAAAAATAAACTGGCGTTCGCAGGGGCGCTTGTAATAGGCATCCTTGTTATTATAGCTATATTTGCCCCCATGATAGCGCCCTTTAACCCTTTTGATATCAATATCAATGAGGCGCCTCTGTCGCCGTCAAAGGCT
>CAZBMI010000175.1:0-3438 GCA_964492885.1 uncultured Planctomycetia bacterium
TCAAAATAAAGTTCAACAATTATACTATCTAATGATTCCAATTTCAAGGACGAATTATATATATCATCAAACCCGGCGGAGACAACAGCCTCCAGAAGGTCGTGACTGTAGCCGAACCTGCCCTTGGCGAGAAATATAAACCTGTCCTTGAAAAAATCCATGAATACCGACTTAAGCTTCTCCTTTTTATAATCACCCGGGCATATATCATACGAGAAATCAAAAAAGCCGGACAAAGATACAGTAATCTTGTTTTTTACAAGTATACTTATTACAGCTATGGCCTGGCGCCTTAACGCATAAAGGTCCCACCCTCCTTTAGGGAACTTTCCTATCTTAAAATATGATATAATATTATCCAGTTTATCGGCAAGCGAGATAAGCGTGCCTATATCGCTCTCAGGAGTATCATCATCGGCAAACCTCGGAAGATAGTGCTCTCTTATGGCGTCAGCGACAACCGCCGGCTCGCCCGAATCGAGCGCGTAATACCTGCCTATAACGCCCTGCAGGCTGGGAAACTCACCGGCCATCTGAGTGAGAAGGTCCGCTTTGCACAGCGATATCGCGCGTAAAAGCAGGGACTTATCGCAATCTTTCCCGGCGGAGACTCCCAGTAAATACTGGGCTATCTTTTTGATGCGCTCTGTCTTTTCCGCCATGGTGCCGAGTTTTTTGTGAAAGACCATTCCCTTCAGGCCTTCTGCCCACTCTTGCATGGATTTTTTTGTATCGGCTTCGTAAAAGAAAAGCGCGTCTTCAAGCCTGGCATTTAAGACATTCTCAAAGTTTCTTATTATCTGCCTTTTATTGCCGTAGCTTCCGTTTAACACACCGGCAAACCTGTTCGTCAAAGCGCCTTTTTTGTCCTCAATGCAAAAAAGCCTCTGGTGTTTCGACATGCTTGCCAAAAGTATCTCATCCGGTATCCTGAGATAATCCTGCTTAAAAGCCCCCTCGATAAATACCGGGGATTCAACCAGGTTGTTCACCTCATCCAAAAGATATCTGTTTTCGCGCCAGCGCTTCTTTTCGAGGAAATTGTGTATCTTTTTCCTGCGTATGCCGTTATTCCATATTATGCGGTTTTTCTCTAATACCTTAAAATATGAATCAACCTCCTTTATCTTAATCTTCCTGTTGTTTAAAAACCTGTGTCCGTAAGTAAAATTCGATGAACGCAGGCCGGCTATTTCGAAATCGATAATCCTGCCGGCGAATATCGCAAGCACCCACCTGATAGGCCGCGCAAAAGTAAAACCTGTATCGTTCCAGCGCATCGTCTTTGGAAAATCCAGAAGGCTGATAAGCTTGGGCGTTATTTGGGAGAGGATATCAATATTAGGCACATCCTTCTTATTGAGCAATACCTTGGGATCGTTTTCATCATCAGAAACAGTGACATCCTCAATCGACGCGGCGTTCTTCTTTAAGAAAGCTTCAAGCGCTTTTGCCGGCTTCTTATTCTCGTTATAAGCTATCCTGCGGGGAGGCCCTGTTATTACAACATCCTGCGTAAGAGGTATATCCTTTATATGGAGTATGAGCCTGCGCGGAGTACTGTATGTATAGATTTTATTTAATCTGATATTATTAGACTCAAACAGGGCCCTGCCGCTGCTCTCATCCCTGCACGATAAGAGTTTCAAGGCATTATCAAAATATCCTGAGGGTATCTCTTCTGTGCCTATCTCTAATAGTATGTCGTGTAAGTCCATTGTTCGGTTATCGGTCTTCGGTTGTCGGTTTTCGTTAATTATTCAGGCGGATTCTGCCTGTCCATGTAAACCTTGGCGCATGACTTAGCCAGGTCTCTTACCCTTGCTATATAAGATGCCCTCTCCGTAACGCTTACAGCTCCTCTCGCGTCAAGAAGATTGAATGCGTGTGAAGATTTAAGCATATACTCGTAGGCGGGTAAAAGAAGGTTATCCTTTATTAAGCGCTTCGATTCTCTCTCATATATATCGAATAAGGTCATTGCCGCCTCAGTGTCTAATTTTTCAAAATTATATACTGAAGACTCCTTTTCCGCCTCTGAATGTATCCGGCCGTATGTTACATCTTTATTCCACATGAGCTCAAAGACGTCTTTCTTGCCCTGTAAAAACATGGCGATACGTTCTAAGCCATAGGTTATTTCGCATGGTATGGCCTTTAATTCAAAACCGCCTATCTGCTGAAAATAAGTAAACTGCGTAATTTCAAGGCTGTCAAGCCAGACCTCCCAGCCCAGGCCGCTTGCGCCTAAAGTAGGGGATTCCCAGTCATCCTCGACAAAACGTATATCATGAGCCTTCAGGTTTATGCCCGCGGTTTTTAAACTCTTTAAATACATATCCTGAATATCGCTTGGCGCGGGCTTTACGATAACCTGGTACTGGTAATAACGCTGCATCCTCAGGGGGTTCTCGGCGTACCTGCCATCTGTGGGCCGGCGTGACGGCTGAACAAACCCCACGCGCCAGGGATCCTTATCAAGCGACCTGAAAAAAGTAAGCGGGTGAAACGTGCCCGCGCCTACCTCGATATCATAACCGGGCGTTATGACAGCGCCTTCCTTTTCCCAGAACCTGTTTAATCTTTGTATTATATCCTGAAAGTATATCATATCATTTACATAAGCTATAAGTTGTAAGTTATAAACCTTAAGCGTTTTTGCCAAGGCAGGCTTTCATTGTTCTTTAGAGCTTATACCTTAAAACCAGAGTTTAGAATTTCGATTTTTGCATTTATCGTTATGTTATTTTACTGGATTAGTGCCTGCCTTATAAAATCCGTTGTTTTCAGGTGCTCTCCAAGATGGTATGCTATAAACCTTTCAAGCAGGTTGCTTAGTTCATTAGCCACTGAGCTGGTTATCATAAGGTTATCCAGCTTTTCGACTTTCTGTCTCTTTATGGCATTAATCGATGAAACCGCGCCCCTTGATACGGCTATAGATTGAACATCCGCGTTACGACACCCCTGGCATAACAGGCCGGCATGCCTTATGCTGAAATAACCGCTTTTCGCAATCTTACCTGCGCATTTTACGCACTCGTCTAGATCAGGCATAAGCCCCGCGTTTTCAAGTATCTTTGTCTGGAATATTATTATAATCCTGTCCGCGTACCGCTGCCTGACCATACTGCTTAAGGCCCACTCAAGCAGGTTGTACAGCTGTAATGATTTATCCGAGAGCGCGGTAAACTTATCAACGAGCTCAACTGCGTAAAAGGCTTTTAATCTCTTATCCAGATTCTCTGCTATCTCCGGGTAAGGAGCAAGCAAATCGCATTGGGTCACCATATAGGTGTCTGACTTGCGTTTTTCGTAAAAAACGATATCATACTTGGCAAATTCGTGCAGATACAGGCCGAATTTCGCCTGCGCTCCGCGCGCGCCTTTTATCAGGGCTTTTATCCTGCCAAAATCCTTTGTGTAAAAATGCGCGAT
>CAZBMI010000176.1:0-3396 GCA_964492885.1 uncultured Planctomycetia bacterium
TGCGAAAGCTGACAGGTCTATCTTCATGTTCTTCTTTTTAAAAAATACTGTCTTATTCTGCTCGTTAAGGACTATCTTCTCAGAACCTACAAGGGCAAGGGCGCTCTTAATGCTTTTCTTATCAGGTATGGAATCCCTGTTCTTAAAAGGCCTCCAGAGCTCAACAAGGGGCGCTACGGTAATGTCAAAGGCGCCGTTACTCTCTTCTGATATAATCTTCGAATCACTGATAAGGAGGAACAGCTCATCATTTACAGCCACGGGTTTTTTAAAAGCCTCTCTGTTTAGCCGGCTTATCAGGCTCTTCTCATCATACATATCAGCCATACCGGATACATCATCTATAGCGGAAAATGCCCTGGAAAACGCGGAGTTAAAATCCTGCCATTTAAATCCGGAGAGCTTTATCCTTATAAACGTACCCATCTTGAATGCCGCTCTCTCTCTTGTGTCAACAAGCAGTGAAAATATTACAATAAAAAGCAGTACCCCTGATATAAAATATATGATTTTTTTCATGAGATTATATTTTTTAAGGTTAAATCTTCGAAAGGAGGGGAGCAAGATCTATGTGGCTCTTTACCAGGCGCGCTATCATATTTATCTTCTCTTCTTCGCCGGGGTGTATCTTGACTATCATATCATCGAGCTTAGTAATTACAGCATAAGTATCTTCCTCAACAATAAGGGTCGGTATACGGCTTTTTTCAAGAAGCTTTCTTATTTTTCTGTTAGGCATAAAACCGCAGGTTATGATAAAACCTGCGATAAGACCGGGCTTGTCTTTTTTTTGGGCAGCTGTTTTGAGCAGATACTTTATAAGCTCCTCTCTGTCACCTGAGGTTATGATGAGGTTGCGCTCGCGCATCTGCCTTAAAACCACGCGCGGCTTGCCTGTTGAAATTACTATATTGTTTATGGTCTTAAGCATATTGCTCTCAGAACCGCTTATAAACCTGCCTTTTAACCTGTCCTGTATATGCTCCATTGTGGGCATATCGCGCATCCCTACATACGGGATAACTCCGGGCACATCCAGGCCGTGCTGCTTAAAACCTTTTCTCACAAGGCGGTTTATCTTCTTGAACTTGCCGGCCTGAACCTTGTTAACTATAACACCGGCTATCTCGCCGCCCACTTTCTCAAAAAGCGGAACAGAGAGCATAACCTCATCTATGGGCCTGCCTATTCCGCCTGAGGATATTATAATAACCTTTGCCCCCAGCATCCTGGCAACAACGGCATTTGACATTTCAAATACCGAGCCGACTCCGGCGTGGCCTGTGCCTTCTATTACAACGAGGTCGCTTCCTTCTGATATCTTGGCAAAAGAATCCCTTATCTGTTTTTCAAGAGGTTTTTTGTTGGGGTTGTCTATGTATCTCTGCGTAAAGCCTTTCTCTATCGCGACAGGTGACATATCCTTGAGATTAGATTTTATGCCAAAAATCTCATCTATGAGATAGGAGTCCTCGTCTATGTTATAGCCCTGCTCTACAAGGTAACGCTGGCCTATAGGTTTTATAAAACCTATATTATCGAACCTCTCTTTGAGCATTGCCATAAGCCCCAGCGAGATAGTCGTCTTTCCGTCATTTTGTCTTGTTGCCGCTATGAATATTTTTTTTGGCATTATTTAAGAGTAAGGCGGCCTTCGCGGAAGGCTTTTATGTAATTCATGGAGTATTCGTCTTCACCTAGAAGAGCGGCCTTGGCAAGCTGAAAAACTTCTTCCGGCAGGCTGTTTCCTTCAAGCACATCATTTACCAGGGGCTGTGTGGGGTCTATGATGGCGGCGCCTATCCCCGCGTCTATGGCGAGCTTTAAAAAAGCCGCGTTTAAGAGCTCTCTTTTAGGCAGGCCGAAAGAGACATTGCTCAAGCCCCCGGTACAGCTTATGCCTTCATCCTTTAGAATCTTTACGGTCTCCAGGAAAAACCCGGCCTGTTTAGGCTCAGTGCTTACGGGTTTCGCGAGCGGGTCTATGAATATATCGCTCTTGTCAAAACCATTTGATACGGCAAAGGAGACTATGCTTTCAGCGACAGCAACCCTCTTTTTTACGTCATCAGGCATGCCGTTATCATCCATGGCAAGGGCAATTATGAAACTCTTTCTCTCCTTCGCGAAATCAGCGGCAAGCGCAAGCCTCTTTGACTCACCTGAAACAGAATTGATAAAAGGCTTTTTCCTGCATATCTTTAAGGCTGATTTTATAACTTTGCTGTCAGGGCTGTCGATACATATACCACAGTCAAATTTATCCTGTATCCTGTTTACAAGCCCTGTAAGCAGTTCTTCCTCTTTCTCAAGGCTTGCGGCTGTATTTATATCAATAAATTCCGCCTTTGAATCAAGCTGATTCCCTGCTTCATCCATCAGGAAATCAAAATTATTATCTGCCAGCGCCTTTTGTATACTGCCTCTCGTTGAGTTTATCCTCTCGCCTATTACAATCATGCCTTTACCTGCTCCTTATAACTCGACTCCAGGACCTTCACAAGCTGGGTAAGCATTTCGTTGACCGGCGCCTTCACGCCGGAGCTCTTCGCGTGCCTTACTATGGCCGCGTTTATAAACTCTATCTCCGTCTGTTTCTTGTTGAGCACATCCTGCAGCATGCTGCAGATATTTCCCGAGGTATTTTTGCAGACCTGCTCAACCTTGTGCAATGGGTCATCATATATAAGCTTTATCTTCTTCCTTTTAGCGACCTTTGTGGCCTCTATAACTGCCAGCCTCATGAGTTCTTTTGCCCCTTCATGCTTTAAGAGTTCTCCGTTTGGGATACGGCATATGGAAGCTAAGGGATTTATGCCTGAATTTATTATAAGCTTGCTCCATATAACGGCCTTTACATCCCTTGAGACCTTTGCGCTGATACCCGCGGCGCTTAAAGTATGCGATATATTGCGCAGGTCCCTGAATATCCTGCCGGTCGGCTTTCCTATTACTGCCTCAAGCCTGCCTGAGAGCCTTACTCTTGCGTCATCTGTTAATGTCGCTCCGCATACTATTGTCCCGCATACTGTCCTCTCCTCTCCCGCAAACGCTTCTATAAGTTCTAAGTTTCCTATGCCGTTCTGCAGGGATAAGACATTAGTATCATCCTTTAATAGCGGTTTTATTGAATTAAGCGCTGACTCGGTGTCATACGATTTAGTGCACAGCATAACAAGTTCACACGCGCCTATGTCCTTGGCATCTGCGGTAATATTGACATTTACCTTAAAATTACTGCCGCCTTCTATGGTTATGCCCTTTGCCTTTATCCTCTTTGCCCGTTCCGGCCGCTTATCAAGCAGCCATACATCATTGCTGGATTTAGAGCGGGCCAAATGTCCTGCGAACAGGCATCCTGTTGCCCCGGGCCCGACTATAGCTATCTTCATGTGT
>CAZBMI010000177.1:0-3333 GCA_964492885.1 uncultured Planctomycetia bacterium
GTAGTATGGGAACTACGTGCATTTGGAATATCCAAAAAATCAGACTTTACAGCATAGTACCTTATAAAAGCTGTTATAAAAAACGAAAGTATATACGAAATCACTATAAAAACCAATACAAAAACGTAACACATCTTAAGGCACCCGCCTTTTGCACAAATACCACTTTGTTACTGACACTATGCCCTCATTAAGAGATACAGGGGGTTTCCAGCCAAGCTTTTCTCCGGCTTTGCTTGAATCTATTACAAGAGAACTTATAAGCCTTTCAATATCTTTGCTGCGAGCCGATAAGCAGGCTCCAAGCTTAAGCAGATTTTTAGGAAAATAGAAAAGCATGGCCCGCTTGTTAAGGCCGGCGGCAAGCATTCTTAGCAATTCAGGAGTAGAGACAGCCTCATTATCGCTTACTGTAAAGAGCTCCCCTGAAGCGTGCCTGTTTGTTATACATATATAAATAAAATCCACGAGATTATCTATACCTATCATACTCCTTCTGTTTATTATACCCGCAAATGGCAGCGGCACTTCTTTATATACATAATTTAGCATACGGAGAAAATTACCTCCGACTTCAGGACCATAGACTAAAGGCGGCCTTATGATTACTAACTCCATGCCGGACTTGCGCGATATCTTTTGCAATATAACTTCTGCCTCAAGTTTTGATATAGCATATGGCAATTTAGGCGCAACTTCTGACTTCTCGTTTAAAGGGCTGGCTGATGCTCCCTCACCATTAACCTTAATTGTGCTGATATAAATAAAGCGGCGGACTCCGGCCTCAACAGCCATCTCCGCTAAGCGTTCTGTTCCAAACGTATTTACCAATCTATACGCAGCCAGAGGCTCCTTTGCCGGCTCTTTAACCATATGCACCCTTGCGGCCAGATGCACTACTGTATCGACACCATCAAGGGCTGAGGTCCAATCTGTATCAGGGCCTATACCTTTTATATCAACAATGTCATTATTGTCTAGATGGTAAGTAACGCTTTTACCAGATAAACATCTTACAGCAGAGCGCAGATGAGCTCCTTTAGCAGCAAGAGTCTGGCATAACTTGTTACCTACAAAACCATCCGCGCCTGTAACTAAAATTTTATCCATAGGGCAGCCTAATCATAAAAATACTAATTTAACAATCTCCTATTGCTCACATTTAAAAAAACTGATGCCCCCGCACCAAGCATTATCCAAAACAGAATAATTAATCTAAGCGCAAATAAGTTGGTATCGAAAAAACTCTGCGTAAGTGTGGCTAATACCCCTGCCATTATACCAAAAATTGCTAAAATATTGTTCCAGTCATACTCAGCCAATGCGCTGCGAATATTTTTTAGGCCTATATAAAAAAAGCGCCATAACACCCATAAAAAGACTCCTAAGCCGATAATGCCTGTTTCCACGGCCATATGCAGGTAAGAGTTATGCGGATATCCTCCTGTGGCTCCTGACTTCTCGTAATAAGCGTTAATCGCGGTATAGCTGTTTGGGCCTGTGCCAAAAAGAGGGAAATCTTCTATCATATCAGCTGCCTTTTCCCATTGATATGTCCTTGCTATTATACCGAAGCTTCCCGAAGGCCCTACAAGCCTTCTCTTGATGGGGCCTGCAAATAGACTGCCGGCTATAAGCGGGGTTAAAACAAAGAACAGAACTATAATAAAAAAAGGCTTGGTTGCGGCTGCGCCGGTGCCTGCTATATTCCTTCTGTTGCACCAGAAAGATGCCAAACCTAAGAATATCATAGATACAACATAACCTAGCCACGCCCCTCTTCCGAATGTTTTGGCCAGTAAAAATAAGCCTGTTATAAATAGCAATGCCAAAACAGCCTTGAATACCAATAGGGCATTCTTTTTTATTCTGTCTAACGCGATAAAGATGAGGCAAAAGAGTACGGGCAATACAGCTATGAGATAACCGGCAAAATCATTCTCGTTACTGAAACTCGCTTTCAGTCTCGGCGTAGCGGAAAAACCTCTTATAAAATCTTTGCCTGTTAACCACTGGAATAATCCATCTGCAAACAAAAGAAGCGCGGATGCCGCTACCACTGCCGATAATATAACGAACCTCTTATTTCCGCCTTCTTTTTTCGAGAAAGTATCGGCACAAACAAAAAATAGCAGGATATATTCACCCAATTTTGTAATTATGCTCTCAAGCCCCAGCATTACATGGCTTGAAAAAAACGCTGAGATTATGTGCACAAAAAATAAAGTAAATATCGGTAGGTTCAAAGGCGTACTTGGAAAAATATCACCTTCGTGGGCTTTGCATTTGAAGGATAATAACTTTCTTAGCACCCAGCATGATATAGCCGTTATAGCGAATATCTCTATCCCTGCTTTAGAAAAAGGAATTATAAATATCAAGCAGTATAAAGATATTTCTGTAATCTTATCTAAAATGTCAGTTATTCTATTCATTACGCTCTACTTGGTAACGGCATATTAATAAACCTTGTTATAAATAACGCGGTAAAAAATGAGAATGCCGCAAAAATTGCATGCACACACAAAACCGCGTTTAATGACGGGTGGTAATTATATAAAAATACACTTTCCAAAACAGCAAGTGCGAATATAGGGAGCATTAGCTTTAGTCTATTAGTAGCTAATGAAAAATGAATAACTATCCAGAGAAGCGCGTAAAAACTCATAGCTAACGAGAATAGCCCCGCAAGAGCGCTGCTTATGTTATTTGTTTTCCCTGTTATAACCTTTAGCATTATATCAGGATATAAAAACGATATCGAAGTAACTAATACGCAGCAAGCCCCTCCTAACGCAATGGACTTATATAGCATGCCCAAGGAGGACCTATTCTGAATAAAAGCTGTTGTGCATTTAGGAAACATTACTATCGATATTGCCGAAGGCAAAAAAAGAGCGATCCTGCCAACTATCTGAGCAGCGGAATAAGAGCCTGCCTCAATAGGTAAAAAGAAATGCCTAACCAATACAACGTCCACATTTGTCAGAACAGCAAACGCAGATAGCAATATAAAACAAGAAAAAAAATATCCTGGGATAGAAGCCAAGCTTATAGAGTGTGTATTCTTCTCAAAAATTTTATGCATATCAGGTAAGGCCCTGGCAAGAAAAACCAATGACACAAAAACAAATGTTATAGATCCGGCAAGAAACCCGATTAGCCCTCCAAGAATTTTCCACCCTATAGATATAAATACGATAGCGCAGATTAATTTTATGAGCGAAGAGATAGTCCATACAATCGCATAGTTGCCGAACTTCTGGAGGCTTTGAAATATTGAAAGAAATGGAACTGAAAATACATATATAAAAATTGATATCAATATAATAT
>CAZBMI010000178.1:0-3302 GCA_964492885.1 uncultured Planctomycetia bacterium
AGCCGAAAAAACTCTCATCAAAAGGCGATGAGCCCTGCCTGCCTGATGGCCTGCGCCTTACCGCTATATTGCAGTTTACCTTTGCCGGTTTTATCCTGAATTCACCGGGGTAGAGCCCGTACATGCTGGTGGAGAAGTCTATTACATTATAGGATATGCCGTTAAATACCTCATTATACTGCCTTGGCTGTGAAAAATTGTCTATAAGAAATGCCTCATCTTCGATTACAGGGTATGTAATATTTCTTACAGTAAGGCTGTTTATGTAGAGCTTTATAGATACGGGTATCTTCTCGTTTACATAGGCGGTATTTTTCGCAGGCTCGATTGTAAGAAAGAGTCTATCCCCAAGTTCCTCGCCGCCTGGCTGCCCTGCCGGCGTGTTTGCCCGGCGCGAAGCAGGCAGATTTGCCGAAGATGACAGGACCTCAATAGGTATAGGTTTTGATGAATATGTCTTTCCGTTATATACGACAGACAGTGAAGGTATCTCAAGCTTTCCTGTTTTTTCGGGTATAAGCAGATACATGTGTGTTACTGAATTGGTTACTTTACCGTTTGTAATGGACATGAGGGTAGAGGGCCCTACATACTTCCATCTGAAATCCTTGATATCAGGCAGTTTGGGCGCTGATATATTCTGTATGCCTCTGAAAGACAGGCTCAACTCAACTCCCGAGCCTATCCTGGTGACATTCTTGTCAACAGATGCCTGAAAACTTATTTCATCTGCTGATGACGGATTTACAAATATGAAGACGGATAATATTAAGAGTGACAATGTTTTTGTAAAAATCTTTATATTTTTGTGCCTTTTCATTATATTGTGCCTGTATGTTATGAGTTTTTGTTAAAGCTTGAGATTGCCGCGTCGCCCGCCTGCGGCGGACTTCTCGCAATGACACCCCTGTATTACCAGTCTTTATCTACTCTCGGCATGCCGCTTGTATCGATTCTCTCTTTATACAACCCTTTCGGCTCTTCTTCATGCCGGTACCGGTCTAACAACATTGCCGCCTGGCTCTCAGAGAGTTCTTCCCGGTTCTTCTTTTGGTCTTGAGAGACTGAAGATGAGCCCGATTGTTGCTGTTGTTGCTTTTGCTTGTCTTTATCCTTCTGCTCTTGCGACTTGCTATCTTGTGCCTGCTCTTGCTGCTGTTGATTCTCCTTTTGTTCTTGCTCTTTGTCTTCTTGTGCCTTGCTATCTTGCGCCTGCTCTTGCTGCTGTTGCTTCTGCTTTTGTTCCTGTTCTTTGTGTTCTTGTGCCTGTTGCTGCATCTTCTTTTTCAGCCGGTCAAGCTCTTTTTTGACAAATTCATGATTATATTTCGCGTCTTCATCCTCATTATCTATCTCAAGGGCTTTCTCATAGTGTCTTAATGATTGAGTCAGCTGGTTTATCGCTTCCTGAAGGTTGGAATTCTCCATTGATATTCCATGCATGTATTCCGAATTCGCTAAATTATATAAGGCAAGCTTCTTTATATCTTCTTCTTCATCATTGATTAACGCCCGGTTGAAGAAACCCACCGCCTTTTCGAATTCCTTAAGCTTGTATGACGCCACGCCTAAATTATAATTTATAATACTCGAGTTAGGCTCGGATGACGAAGCCTTTTTATAATGCTCCATAGACTCCTTATACTTTCCCTCCTCAAAAAGCGCGTTACCCTTTTTGACCTGCCTCTTCGCGTTTATGCCCGCAAAGGCGGCAGACGCGGTTAAGAGAATAAGCGTGATTGCGCAGATAATCTTTTTCATGAGCGGCTCTTATTGGTTATAACCGTTTCTGCCAGAAGAAGCAGGAGGGCTATTAAAAGCGGTATCTGGAAACGCTCGAAATATACCTTGTCCATCTTTGCCTTTACGTCTGTCTTTTGCATATTTTTAAGCTTTTTGTCATATATGATATCAAGGCCGAAATCAGCCCCGCTTGAGCGGATATACATGCCGTTTGTTAATGCCGCTATCTCTTTTAACACGGATTCGTTAAGCCTTGTTTTTATCACATTGCCCCTGCTGTCCTTTAAAAAGGTCTTTTTACCTGATTTATCCGCAACCTGGATAAGGTCACCCTCTTTAGTGCCTATGCCGATGCAGAATATCCTGACGTTTTCTTTCGCGGCTTCCCTTGCTGCTTTGACAGGGTCTCCTTCATGGTCTTCCCCGTCGGTTATAAGTATCAGTATCTTATGTTTCTGCTCGTCTGCTTCGTAACTTTTCATGGCAGCATCTACGGCGCTTGTTATTGAGGTGCCTCCGCGCGGTATGGATTCTACGCTTAAGTCGTCAAGCGCGAGTGTAAAACCATTGTAATCAGATGTGAGCGGGCATTGCAGAAATGCCGTGCCGGAAAAGGCTATCAAGCCTACCCTGTCGCCGTGTAGTTTTTTAAGCAGGTCCTTTACGGCAAGTTTTGACCTCTCGAGCCTGTTGGGCTTGGCGTCTATGGCAAGCATGCTTTTTGAGGTATCTATAGCTATCAAAATATCAAGGCTCTTTCTTGTAACCTTCTGCCACTTGAATCCCCATTGGGGCCTCATCAGGCTGAAAACGCTGAATAAAAATACAAGTATCAGCAGCAGGGCTTTTATCTTCTCTTTTTTTCTGCTTAATGCGCCTGCTATTTCGTCAATAAGACCTTCTTCGGCAAATTTATACAGAGCGGTTCTTTTTGATTTTATTGCCCAGTAAAGAAACAGCCCCAGGGCAAGCACTATCCAGAAAAACCAGCTTAAGTAAAGATTGGCAAATCTCATATTAAGTTTACGGTAAGCTCCTCAGTAAGGTGTTTGACAATACGGCCTCTATCATCAAGAGCAGTAAAGCAGGTATCAAAAAAAGGCAGAAGAGTTCTTTGTAGCGGGTAAAACCTGTTTCTTCTATTTTTACCTTCTCCATGGCGTCTATCTGCTTGTAGATATCCTTGAGGGATTGCGTATCAGTTGCCCTGTAGTAGGTTCCGCCTGTTTCATCCGCAATCTCCTGCAAGGTATTTTCATCTATCTCTATCTTGACGTTCTTGTATACGGTCTCTCCCCAGATAGTCTGCACGGGATACGGCGCTAACCCTTTACTTCCCGCGCCTATTGTGTATATTTTTACGCCTATTGCCTTGGCGGCTTCCGCCGCTACTAAAGGTGATACCCTGCCCGCGTTATTAACGCCGTCTGTTAAAAGCACTATTATCCTGCTTTTGGCGCCGGAGTCTTTTAGCCTGTTTAGCGATGACATTATCGCCGAGCCTATGGCGGTTCCGTCTTCGATATCTCCTATTTGTATCCTGTCAAGGTTCCTTATAA
>CAZBMI010000179.1:0-3298 GCA_964492885.1 uncultured Planctomycetia bacterium
CGCGTTCTGCTTATCAATAAGGCAGAACAGGGAAAATAGCGCCATAAGCACCTGCTGAGGCGTGGAAAGGCCTGCTGTGTGGTGAAGGGCAACAGAGCGGCTGTCAGCTACCATCCTGTCTATCAGCTTCATATGGTCCGGGTCGAGTTCAACGCTAGCGTACCGTTTATGCAATTTCTGCCTCTCTTTTAACGGCAATTTCGCAATTGCCTTATCCATTATGTTGTCCCTGTGTATTCCGATAACTCCCAGTCTCCACCCTGTCGCGCCAAAATACTTAGAGAATGAGTATACAAGTATAGTGTTTCTAGGGGCAATTGCCGCTAATGATTTAAAGCCGTTTACAAAGGTACCGTATACATCATCCGTAAGCAGGATAAGGTCTTTACGCTTTGTTGTTACTATTTTTGAGATTTCTTTTAGAGTGTCCTCGTGTATACTTACGGATGAGGGGTTTGACGGGTTTACAAAAAAGAAAGCCTTTACCTTCGGGTCCAGGAGTTTTCTTATCTCTGAATCAGGGTACTGCCAGTTCGAATTCTCATCCTGCTCGATATTCAGCTCAACGAAGTTATAGTCATTAAGGCGCGGGATTTCTATATAAGGAGTGAATATAGGTGTTCCTATGGCTATCTTATCGCCCTTATGCAAGAGTTTATTTTCCATAAGGCTGGTAAATATGTAATCCATTGCAGCGGTTCCGCCTTCTGTTGCGAACAGGTCGAACTTTCCTTTTGGCGGCTTGCTGGCGCACATCTCACGGTCAAGATACTTGCGCACAATAATCTCCGCGCAGGTTAACATCCTATCCGGCGTAGGGTAATGGTCAGCGATTACGGCATCTGCCATTTCGCTTATAAAAATCTCGGGTTTTATCTTTAATTCTTTTGCCACGTAACCGTATGCTGACTTTAAGAAGCTGATTCCTGGGGTTAAGCGGTTTTTTGATAAGAAACGCTCGAACCTTGCCTTTACGCCTTTTTTATCGGGTATCCCGCCTAATCCCGGCCTGTGTGATACGCGTTCAGACTCTTCTACCGCGAACAGCCCTAATTGGAAAAATGCCTGCCTTGGTATTGTTGCCACCCAGTTAGGGTTGCCGCGGCCTGCGTTTAACATCATCTTTTCATGGTGGCTGCCTGCCATGCTGATTAACTTGTTCTTAAGCTCAAACGGGCTTAAGCCCTCATACTTCTTCTCTTTCCTGCCCGTGAGTTTCATGATGCCCCCTCTTTTAACTAGGGACAGCGACTAGTTATTTTATATAAGGCTAAAGAATAACTAGTCGCTGTCCCTAGTTAAACCTAGTTAAACAAACGGGCAAGGCACTCTTATCATAAGTGCGTTTTGCCCGTTTTGATACAACGTATCCTATTTTGCGAGTTTGTTGTACAGCCATGCCAGGAATAAACCGCCTATTATGTTTCCAGGTATGGTATCAGTATTAGTTGGCCGGAGAGAAATTGGTCTGAGCCCTGTATACCTTACCGTCATCGGATACAGCAGGCATAGACTCAAGCTTCTCTTTCTGCCGCTCTATGTCTTTAAGTTTTTCCGCCTTCTTTTCCGCGGCTTTTCTGGCGCGCCAGGCTTCTATGTTCTGCTTGTATTCGGCTCTTGCTTCATCCTTCTTTTTGGCAATCGCATCTTTATCAGCAGTATATTCTTTTCTCAGGGCAAGCTCTTTATCCTTAGCCTCTGACAGTATCTGTTTTTTTATGGATGATTTATTGCTCATATCAGTAATAGCGGCTATCTGACGGTCGGCATTTTCACGTATCTCTTCAATGGCTTTATCGCGGACCTGTCTGCGCTGGCTGAGTTCATCATTAAGCCGGTCTATCTGCTCTTTATATTTTTCGGCGTATGGGTCGTCTGATATACGGTCTATTTTTTTAGTCAGCTTTTTTATCCTGATTCTGCATTTGTGGTGTGCTGACTTAAGCTTGTTATACTCTGTTTTCAGGGGGGTCTTTTTTGCGAAATAGTCGTTTCTTAATTTTTCCTGCTCTTGTTTTGCTTTTCGTATATACTCCTTTTCGCCCATTATTTGTTTATCCTTGCTTAGCTCAAGACGCAATTGCATATCCGCTTGCTCGTATTCACTGGCGAGCTGATTGATTTTCTCTTTCTGAGCGTTAATCTGCTTGTTAAGCTCGGCGAGCTTTTTCTGCTGCTGTTTCAATTCTGCCGCGTAATCCTGCGCGGAAAAAGCCGCAGCCGGAGCGCACAACGCTAAAGCGAGAATAAGAATACATGTCTTTCTGGCCATTATCCCTCCTTCATAAGTTTTACCTGTTTGGCTTTAATTTTTCCTATTTTACCTTTTTTATCTTGTATTTACAAGAGGAAAGTTCTTAGTGTGTCAATCCGGCATGTAATAGCGATATACAGCATAGGCGATATCAGATATAAGGTGTTTCGAGGGCCATGAATTCCTGTTTTTGTGTCTTGTAAGCACGCATATGACAAAATCCCCGTTTTCAGTAAAGACTATTCCCGCATCATGACATACGCTTCTCTCAAGGCCTGTCTTATGAGCAATAACAGTATCCTTTGGCAGTCTTGCCGGTATCCTGTTTCTGGACTTCTGGTGTTTTAGCATGTCAAGGCATTGCGCCGAGATATCTCTGCTTATAAGATTTTTATTGTACATCTTTTCCAGGATATGCGCCATATCCCGCGCCGTGGTATAATTTTCTACGCCTTTACTCCTGGAGCGCATATCCATCATAAGCCTGGAAAGGTTTGTATCGCGCAGGCCAAAGGCTTTGAACGCGGTGTTTATATAATCAAATCCCAGCAGGTTTATCAGCATATTGCACGCTGTATTATCGCTTATTGTAATCATTAGCTCTATAAGTTTTTTGACGGTAAACCCGGCTCCCGAGCGCCTGTTCTTTAAGATGCCCGAGCCTCCGACTTTGTCTTCATACTCAAGGGTTATTTTTTTATCGAGTGAAAACTCACTGCCTTTTGCGCGGAGGTACAGGCAGGCCATTATGGGTATTTTTACTATACTGGCAGAGGGAATCTTCTCATCCGGGCGTATCGATATCTCAAATGCCCTGTCCATATCTTTTATAAATACCGATGCCGTGCCGCTGAATTTATCCGTAAGCTCATTAACATTACAAGCAAGGATATTCCAGCGGTTTTTCGCCTGCGTGTAATCATTGTATTGATTGAAGATAAGAGGCGCGGATATGGCAAGGCATACTATAGCCAGGACTATGTATATATTCTTTCTTTTAATCCGCATTTTGTGAGGTGGGGTTAAGGTGAGGTATTTTGCCTG
>CAZBMI010000180.1:0-3272 GCA_964492885.1 uncultured Planctomycetia bacterium
CGTTTATGGTAGTCACCTCGGTCATGGGAAGGGATATCCCGAGTTCATCATTTACGTCCCTTATGGAGGTCTTTCCGGAGACCGTATATGAGCCGTCCTCTTCCTCTCTTATGGGAGCTGCCTCTTTATCATATTCATCCTTTATCTCGCCTACTATCTCCTCTAACGCGTCTTCTAAGGTAACAATACCTGAGGTGCCTCCGAATTCGTCAAGAACAACAGCTATATAAGTACCTGCTGACTGAAACTTGACTATAAGGTCATCTATCTTCTCTGTTTCCGGCACATAGAGCGGCTTTCTGATAAATTCAGTTATACCGCCTTTATGGTTGAGCATAAACTCTTTAGTATATATCACTCCTGTAATCTTATCTATCGTGCCTTCGTAGACAGGTATCTTTGTATGCTTGGAGGTTCTCATTATCTTAATAAGCTCTTGCGCGGAAGACTTCTTTTCACAGGCAATTATATCGACCCTGGGCTTCATTATCTCGTCTACGCTTCGGTCTCCTAACTCGAATATGGAGTGTATCATCTCCTCTTCGTCGTCGTCTATTATGCCTTCTTTCCTGCTGATTGTCATAAGGGTCTTGAGGTCATCTTCGGTAATATAAGGGTTTGCGTTTTTTCTTTTGGTAAAAATAATTATGAATATATCCGCGACAAGCCGCAGAAGGCGCCTTACCGGCCATATAATCTTGCTGAATAGATGAAGAGGCCCGGAACAGAACAGCGAAAAACCCTCGGGATTGTTCATGGCATATGTCTTCGGAGTGACCTCTCCGAATATAAGCAGGAGAAGGGTCATAAAGACAATAGATATTATCATGCCTGACTCCCCGAAAAGGGATATAGCTATCATCGTGGCTATGCTTGTGGCCGCGATATTTACCAGCATATTGCCGATTAATATCGTGGCAAGAGTCCGTGTGGGTGATGACAATAAGACCGATATTGTCCTGGACGCGGAGGGATTGGTAGTTTGTATCTTCTTCTTCTGAAACCCTGTAAGAGAAAACAGGGCTGTTTCAGAGCCTGAAAAGAAAGCTGAAAAAGCCAGCAATATAAGAAGTAAAAGCAGGTTAAAAAGCATATGTTATATCAAAGCCACTTCTTGCGTTTGAAATAGTAGAGCATTGCCGCTGATATCAGAAGCATTACACCTATAACAACCGGATAACCGTATCTGCATGAAATCTCAGGCATGTTTTTGAAATTCATGCCGTATATGCTCGCTATCAAAGTAAGCGGCATGACAATGGTCGCTATAACCGTAAGGGTCTTCATTATCTCGTTTAACCGGTTTGAGACAACCGAGTTATAAGCCTCTAGAGCGCTTGTTATGATATCGCGCGAGGTGCCTATCGTATCATTAAGCCTTACGAGATTATCGTAGACATTTCTGAAATACGCTATATGAGAGTTTGTAATAAACACATAGCCTCCCCTTATAAGCATATTAACCGTATCTGCCTGCGGCCCTATGGTCCGGCGTAAAAACATTATCTCGTTTTTTAAGCTGTATATCCTGTTTAAGGTGTTGGTCTTAGGGTCCTTGAATATCTCGTCGCTTATGTCGTCTACCCTGTCGTCAAACATGTTTATTATGGGAAAGTAGTTGTCAACCATTGTATCTATAATAGAGCACAACAGGAAATCCGCTCCGTGTTCGAGCATCGGGGCCTGCTTGCTTATCTTCTCCTTCGTGGTGTTTACTGATTTAACATTCTCACCGTGCACTGTTACTAAAAAATTCTGCCCTAAACAGCAGTCAAGCTCAACGGTCTTTACCTCTTCCTCCTGTTCAGGGTGCAGCTCTATGCCAAAGGTGTTTACAAAAAGATAATGGTCAAATGTCTCTACCTTTGAGCGCGCGTTAGGCATCAAACAGTCTTCTACGGTAAGAGGATGGAAGTTAAACACATTAGTAAGGATATCGATATCACTCTCATCAGCTGATTTTATATCAAGCCACAAGAGGCTTTCCCTGTCCTTTAAGGCCCGCGAGATTTCATCACGCGTTAAATCGGTCCTTATGCCCTCATCTTTCCCGTAAAGATATACATCATACATTAGCTTGCCCCCTATGCCCTGTAAAGGCTCTCCTTCTGTATATAATCAGCCACCTTTTCAGGTACAAGGCTGCTTATGGGCCTGCCCTGTTTTATAAATTCCCGTACCTGAGTGGAGGATATTCCCACCTCATGCATTTCCATGACTCTTATGCCTTTTATATGGCTCTCCCTTGTAAATCCGGGCCTGCAGAATACGACAAATTTAACCAGTGTAAGCAGCTCGTCCACGTCTTTCCACGAATATATATAGGTTAAAGAATCAGCGCCCGCCAGAAAAAAGATGCCTGTGTCTTTTGGATACTCATCCTTAAAATGCTTTACAGTCTCAATGGTATATACCTTATCTTTCCTGTCAATCTCGTAACGTGATACAATAAAGGCCGGGTTGCCGGCTGTCGCTATCTTAAGCATTTTAAAACGTTCTTCAGCATCAGCGATTTCAGCAGAGGTTTTATGCGGCGGAATATACGCCGGTATAAAAATCAGTTTATCGAGTTTAAGCCTGAACAAGGCGTCTGTTGCCAGCGCCATGTGGCCGTTATGTACAGGGTTGAATGTCCCTCCGAATAAACCTACGCGCATGCTGATATCACTTCCTTACCTGCCCGCTGCCGAATACGATATATTTATATATCGTAAGCTCTTCAAGCGCCATCGGGCCTCTTGCGTGGAGCTTGTCAGTGCTTATTCCTATTTCCGCGCCCATGCCGAACTCGTATCCGTCAGTAAACCTGGTAGAGGCGTTGGAATAGACACAGGTGGAATCAACCTCTTTTAAGAATTTTAGCGAATTATCATAATTCTCTGTAACAATAGAATCCGAATGGCCTGAGCCGTATTTGGATATATGGCCTATTGCCTCATCGATATTCTTGACAACCCTTACGCTGAGTATAAGGTCAAGAAACTCCTCGTACCAGTCTGACTCCTTTGCCTTTTTAACCGAATGGATAAGTTTTTTTGTCCTGGCGCAGCCTCTTATTTCCACGCCTTCCTTACGTAAAGCCTTTATAACCTTTGGCAAAAATTCTTCTGCCACTGCTTTATGGACAAGCATGGTCTCCATCGCGTTGCATACTCCGGGCCTCTGGACCTTGGCGTTTACGCATATCTTAAGGGCTTTTTTAAGGTCTGCTTCTTTATCCACGTATACATGGCAGACGCCTTTGTAATGCTTTATAACGGGTATTCTTGATT
>CAZBMI010000181.1:0-3234 GCA_964492885.1 uncultured Planctomycetia bacterium
GAAGACGCGCCCTCTACTAAAGCCTTTTTTGATTTGAACAACGCGCGCGCGGCCTGTATATCAGGCCTGGAAGAGAGCGCATCTTCTATCATTTCGGATATGTCCGGCTTGTCTATAGTTTCGAAATGCTCTGTATCGGGCATCGCTATATTTATACGCGTGTCTGCGCTGAAGCCCAAAACAACAGCAAGGTCCCCTTTTGCTGATTCCAAATTCTTCCTGGCATCCTCCAGATTATAAAGAGCGTTGTCATAACTCGCCTCTGCCTGCAGCTTATCAAGTTTTGATGCGAGGCCAACCTGAAATTTTGTCCCGGCGGAATCCAGGGAACATTCGGCGTCGGCGACGTCTTCTTCGGCCGCGCTTAAGGCGGAATAACTGCTGTATAGCCGGTAATATGCTCTCTCAAGCTCAAGTATCATATCTTGCAGGGACTGATTGAATTCAAATCCCGCGGATATCATATCCTGGTAGGCGGCTTCTATTTCCGCGTCGCGGCCTCCGAAATCGAATAGAAGCAGTTCTGCTCTTCCCGACGGGCCATATTTTAAATCATTGACATTTCCGGATTCTATCGCAGCCACCGATTTTTCCCTTGTGCCGCTTGCGCCTGCTGTCACCTTTGGAAACAACTTGCTCTTTTCTTGTCCCAGTACCGCGAGTTTAGAGCGGCTCTCTTCCCATGCCTGCCGCGTTGAAGGATTATTCTTCAACGCGATATCGAGCAGCTGGGGAAGCGTTAAGGGGTCTGACAAATCTCTTTTTTTAGAATCTATTCTTCCCCAGGGATCATCTTTTGTAATATCATTCTTGCAGGTTTCAGGAGGAGTCCACTGTTTGCATGATGAATTAGCTGTATTCAAACTACTGCATCCGTTTCCGGCAAACAGCGAAACAAGCAGTATCGATATGTATAAATATGTTTTATAAGGCATCTTGTTTGATATTTGTCTTATATATTAATACATATATAAAAAAAAGACAAGTTAAATAGAGAAGAATATGATGAATTATCTGTTAATTAAGCTAAAGATATAAACACAACCCCTAATATCATAATAGCGGTTCCAAGCAGCCTGTTTCTTATATGGGTTTCTCTGAAAACCAGCCAGCCATATATAATAGCGAAAATCATGCTTAACCGCTTGACAGCTACCATATAAGCAGCTATGCTTATGCTCAGGGCAAAAAAATGAACAACCACCGTAACAAAGAACACCCCTCCCAATAAAAGAAACAGCCATTTCTGATTTCTTAAGGCCCTTATCAACTTGCCCTGCCTGCTATACCTGGTCATCATAACAGGAAAAAGCAGTAAAGTTATGACAGGAAAGTAGACCGCGCTCATAAAGATGTGGCTGGAATTATTAACAGCGAGTTTTCCTAAGATTGCCGTTATGCTGTATATAAAGGCGACTATTATCATATAGACGCTTCCTTTCTCGCGTAGTATCGAGCGTATGGGGCTTAGAAGACTCTTTTTAGATCTTTCTATATTCAATATATACGCGCCTGCGAAGACCAGCAATATGCCTGCTGTTCCAAAGGCGTCTATCCGCTCATTGAGCATGAGCCTTGTTGTAAACAGCATAAACACGGGCGTAAGGCTCAGGAAGGGCATTGTAAGGGATAATGGTGAGGCCTTGATAGCTTTAAGATATAAAAAATACGCGGATATCTCAAGAGGCAGCAATATCAGCAGTATCCTGAAAAAGGCGGGGTCTATTTTTGGGATCTTTATGTAAAATAACAGAAGTATAAAGAAAGGCGCGCTTACAAGACATCTTAACCATCCGACAAGATATTCATCGTTATCCTTCAGGAGAAACTTTGACAGGGCAGCTGTTGTTGCCGTAAAGAACGCGCTTAAGAGCGACATGAAAAACCACATATTGCCTCCCTTTAAGCGCGCGTGTTGTCAGAGTCTATTTTTTTTGCGACTCTTTTGCCGAGCATAAAAGCCTTGTTTTTTGCGGCAGAATCTCGTTTTGCCTGGTATCTTTTTTCCATGCCTGGAACAAAAATCCCCGCAACCTCCTCAAAACCGGAAACCTTAAAAAAGAGACGCAGTATCTCTTTCGAGTTTCTGAAAAATTTACTGTTGTTATAACTGCTTACAATTATATATGTACCTGCTCTTTTTTTTTGAACGCGCTTTTTGAGTAAGGCGTTCTCTGCCCATAGTACCTGGCATCTGTCAATCATTATCTTAAGCAGGGCTGTTACTGACCCGAAATACACAGGCGAGGCTATTATGACAGCGTCAGCCCGCCTGATACTTGTAAGCAGAAACCGCATATCATCTCTTATTTTGCAGGAACCTTTTACAGAACATCTGCCGCAGCCTTGACAGGGATATAAATTCAAATCCCTGAGCACTACTTTTTCTGTATCCGCGTTTTTAGACCTGATTCCTTTTAAAGCGCTGTCTAAAAGGGTTTCTGAATTTCCATGCCTCCTGGGGCTGGAGGCTATTGCCAGTACCTTCATCGCAGGATACCTGTCATTCTTTTATGTATGCGCCGGTTTGTCGCGATAATCTGCCCGGCAAAGGGATCAAAGAGCTTGTTATGAAAATCTGTCACGCGCCCGCCGGCTTCTTCAACAATCAATACACCTGCGGCTGTATCCCATGGGTTAAGCTCCATCTCCCAGAAGCCGTCAAATCTTCCGCATGCGAGATAACATAGATCGAGCGCGGCTGAACCCGGCCTGCGCACAGCCTGCGACTCCATCATAAACCTGGTAAAGTTTCTTATGTTTATTCTCATAGCTTTCCCAAACCTGTATGGAAAACCTGTCGAAAGAAGCGCCTTGTCAAGGTCCCTGACAGTTGAAACTCTTATTCTCCTGTTGTTAAGAAACGCGCCTCTGTTTCTGGCTGCTGAAAAGAGCTCGTCTCTTACCGGGTCATAGACAGCTGACGCTGTTAAGATGCCTTTTCGCATAAGCGCGATTGAGACACAGAAAAAATTGAAACCATGAGCATAATTAGTCGTACCGTCTAAAGGATCTATTAGCCAGAGGTATTCTGAGTCTGTTTTTCCGCTTTCCCCCGTCTCCTCGGAAAGTATACCGTGTTCGGGAAAAGCCTTTCTGACTCTGCGCAGGATACGGTTTTCGCTTCTCTTATCAATATCGGTGACAATATTGGCTCTTGCCTTATATGCTATTGTCTTAATATTTCCTATATTTTTTTTTAAAAAAATCCCGGCGTCTTCAGCTATGTCAATG
>CAZBMI010000182.1:0-3225 GCA_964492885.1 uncultured Planctomycetia bacterium
AAGGTCTCTGACCCGGAGCGTTTCGGGGTGGTTGAGTTCTCAAAAAATAAGGATAGAATAGTTAGGATTGCCGAAAAGCCCAAAAAACCAAAGACACCTTTTGCGGTAACAGGCGTGTATATGTATGACAAGAGAGTATTTGACATAGTAAAGGGCCTAAAGCCTTCCAAAAGAGGGGAGCTTGAGATTACTGATGTCAACAACGCGTATATAAAACACGGCCAGATGAGATACGATATTTTACCCGGTTTCTGGACAGATTCAGGCACTTTTGAGTCTTTGTTACGCGCGAATAACCTTGTCGCGAGAAAAGAAGGGGTCAGGTCTTAAACATGTAACTTAATATTGTCATTGCGAGCTAAAGCCCCGTTACAAATTTATATGCAAAGTTAATACCAGCAAAATTTGCAACGGGGCGAAGCGAAGCAATCCCAATTAACCTTTTAACCTTTATAACTTTTAAACTATAAAATGAGAATCCCATCACTAGACATGCAGGCACAACTTAAGCCCATAAGAAAAGAGATAGACTCTGCCATAGCCAGGGTTCTTGGCCATGGAAGTTTCATACTCGGTAAAGAGGCCGAAGCCTTTGAGCAGGCGGTTTGTAAATACATTGGCTTAAAATACGCTATAGGTGTTTCAAATGGCACAGACGCTATTACCTTAGCTCTTGAGGCTGTTGGAATAAAAAGAGGAGATAAGGTTATATGCCCTGCATTTACATATTACGCTACAGCAGGCGCGATTGTTAATACGGGGGCTATCCCGGTATTTGTCGATATTGACCCAAAGACCTATTGTATAGATCCAGGTAGTATCTGCTCTTACCTGGACCAAAAACCTAAAACCGAAAACCTAAAACCGAAGGCAGTCATTCCCGCTCACCTCTATGGCCAGTGCGCGGATATGAGTTCTATTATGAAGATTTCCAAAAAATATGGCCTAAAAGTAATAGAAGACACTGCGCAGGCCTTTGGCGCTGAATATAAATCTAAAAAGGCAGGCACCATAGGCGACTGCGGCACTGTCAGCTTCTTCCCCGGAAAGAACCTGGGCGCATGCGGTGACGCGGGCATGGTCCTTACAAATAATAAGAAATTAGCAGACACTCTCAAGTGCTTAAGGAACCAGGGCGCCTCTTTTAAAGACAAATATAAGCACATATTATCAGGGCACAATAACAGGCTGGACGCGATACAGGCGGCAATATTGAAAGTTAAGCTCAAATATATTGATAAATGGAACAAAAAGCGCTCTGTAAATGCCGGGTATTACAATAAAAAACTTAAAGGCACAGGCCTTATAACGCCTTATGTTCCTGATACAAATACGCATATATACCATCAGTATATGGTCCGCGCGGAGAGCAAAAAGTTAAGAGACAGGATAATGAAGCATTTAAATAAACAGGGCATAGATTCCCGTGTATTCTATCCTGTGCCTTTACACCTTCAGCCCTGCTTTAAAGGCCTTGGATACAGAAAAGGTGCCCTCCCGGAATCTGAAAAAGCGGCAGAGCGCGTATTCTCTTTACCGATATACCCTGAACTTACTAAAGATAAGATGAATTATGTTATAGAATCAATCAAGGAGGTTTTGTGAAGACGCTTTTTATAACAGGAGGAGCGGGTTTTATAGGCTCCAATTTTATACGCTACGTTTTAAATACGCATCCTGATTACAGGATTATTAATTTTGATAAGCTTACCTATTCAGGCAATCTGAACAATTTAAAAGATGTAGGAGAAAGCAAAAACTACCGGTTCATAAAATCGGATATATGCGATAAAAAAAGCGTTGATTTAAGCATAAAAGGGTGTGATTTTGTAGTCAATTTCGCTGCCGAAAGCCACGTGGACCGCTCGATAAAAGACTCATCCGCGTTTATAAAGACAAACGTGGAAGGCACGCGGGTGCTTCTTGATGCCGCGAAAAAACACAAGATAAAGAGATTTATACACATATCTACGGATGAATGTTATGGTGACGTGAAAAAGGGCTTATCAAAAGAGGATGATAACCTCCTTCCTAATTCACCTTATGCCGCGAGCAAGGCAGCTGCTGACCTCTTATGCAGGTCATATTTTGTAACGTATAAGCTTCCTGTTGTAATAACCAGAAGCTCGAACAATTTCGGGCCATACCAGTATCCCGAAAAAGTCATACCGCTTTTTATAACAAACGCGCTTGAGGAGAAACCCCTGCCTCTTTATGGAGACGGAAAGAATATACGGGACTGGATATATGTAGTGGATAACTGCTCGGCAATAGATTTTATACTGCATAAGGGAAAACCAGGTCAGATATATAACATTGCGGGAAAAAACCAGACACGCAATATTAAAATAGCCAAAGAGATTCTCAGTGTGCTTGAGAAAGACAAGAGCTTTATCAGCTTTGTAAAAGACCGCCCTGGCCATGACAGGCGTTACGCGCTCTCTTCTGAGAAGATAGAGTCTCTTGGCTGGAAAAGAGAGTATGATTTCAAGAAAGCCCTTAGTTTAACTGTAGAGTGGTATGCTGCCAACGAGTGGTGGTGGAAGCCCCTAAAACGCAGGGCAAAGATAATCAAGTGGTAGCATGAAAGGCACAAGCGCAAAAGTGATAAGCGCTATGTCATTCTGAACGAAGTGAAGAATCTGCAGGGATGATTAACAATATGAACAACATACTCATAACAGGCTCAGAGGGCATGCTCGGAAAGGCCTTATCCGAGTCTTTTGCGAAATATGATATCAGCCTGGTAAAAGCTGACATAAGAGACAGCGCGAATCCGCTCGATATTACAGAAGCCTCGGATGTATCCGGATTTATAAATCAGATAAAGCCCGAGATAGTCATACACACTGCTGCTTATACTGATGTAGACGATTGTGAGCTTAATCCTGATAAGGCGTATTCTGTAAACGCGAAAGGCACCAGCAATATTGCCCATGCTTGTAAAGACGCGGAAGCGTTTTTGATATACATAAGCACGGATTTCGTATTTAACGGGGAAAAGACAACACCTTATAATGAAACTGACACCCCTGAGCCTATTAATATATATGGCAGGTCAACGCGCCAGGGCGAGGAATATGTAGAAGAGATTCTGGAAAATTACCTTATATTGCGCACGAGCTGGTTATTCGGCAACGGCGGCAGGAACTTTGTTGATTCTATTATTGAAAAAGCCCTGTCTGATGAAACTTTAAAGGTTGTTAATGATCAGAGGGGTTCCCC
>CAZBMI010000183.1:0-3221 GCA_964492885.1 uncultured Planctomycetia bacterium
AAGGAAGACACGGTTCAATCGTAAATCTTGTTTCAAAAGGCAGGCTGGAGGCCTTAAGGGGAGACACTGTTGAAGATGTATTTTCGTGTTCTGTCGAAAGCTTAATATATGACAGGCCCGAAGACGCGGTTGTTCCTTCGGGCGCTGCCAAAGAATTCCAGGATAAGATACTGCCTTCTAAAATAGCAGGCAGAAACCGCGAAAAACGCGAAATGACCCAGCACGAGAAGAATATAGCATGGGCAGAAGCCTGGAATATGATTATAAGCAGGCTTCATGACGGCGACCTGCTCTCTTATGATGAGTTTAAGGCTTATTCATATGATATAAAAGGTAAGGACCCGGATAATTTCTTATCAGGGCTTATTACAAAAGACCCTGACCTTTCTGTAATGCCTGAGAACAAAAGAACAAGGCGCAGGCTCCAGCACTTTTTATCAACACTGTTTATGGATATGGATAAGATGCCGGAATGGAATGATTTATATATGTTTAGTGTTGTCACTCCATGTTATCTGGAGGTCATAATGTATCTCTATTCCGACAGGACTATAGGAGATGATTACGAAGGTTTAAATGAAAAACACAGATATGGGGCTACCCTGCTTACATATATCATAAGCAGGTATAAGAGCGAATGGAAAAACTTTATAAAGCGTATGGAGGCAAAAGGCTACCCGGAAGGGGATATAGAAAATTTAAGAAACCTGCGTTACGGACAGACCTTGAGTATACAAAATAAAGACCTGCAGGAAGATGTCCGTTATTGGGCTTCGTATCGATATCAGCCCCTTGCGCGTACTGTGCGCGGAATAATGAATTACAGAAAGATGTATGATTTTCTTGCTAAGGTTAATAACCCTACTCCCGAAAGTTTAGATATAGAAAAGAAAGACTATGAAAGAAAAATAGATGCTATGGTTACGGATAAATTTGAATATATAGTAGGCCACCAGCCGTACGGACAGTTAAAATCAAAAGGTGAGATAGGCCGCATTGCCCTGGATGACATGCATAAATTAATGAAAAAACACCCGAACCTTAAGGTGGCTTATCTCGGAGATCCGGATAAGGAAAAAGGCGAGACACAGCATTTCGGAGCCCTTATCCAGTATAAGGACATTACAAAGCAGGAAGCTGAAGATGCCGGATACAGTGTGCTTGCCGAATTTGACGGTAAAGGCGTCATAGCGGAAATCCGCAGAATCGATTTGCCAGTTCATTACTTTTTCGGCCAGGGTAAGCCTGTAAACCAGAACAATATATTGAAGTTTATCCGCGGCGAGATAGTGCAATTTATGGATATGAACCAGGATATGTATCTTGAGGAGACATTTAAGGGCCCTAATCTGTCCGAAGAGTTCAGAAAAGACCCGGATGTTGTTATGATAGGCTTTCCGGAAGATATCATAACGGATGATTCAACCCCTGTAGGCATGCTTCATGCATTCGCTGACAGGACATTTAACACTTTAGTGCAAAGGACGCTTAACTGGATGGGCATAAGGTTCCACTATGGGCACCCTGATTACATAAGAGCTGACGCATTACGAAAATTAGGGCTTATAATACCTCCTTATGTAAACGAAGATATATTCGGAGCATATAAGGCCAGCCTTTACGGCCAGAAAGTTGTAAATAGCGAGATTATGCAGGCGGCAAAGGCGAGAGAAGGCGTATATTCAGGGCTCTTTGGCATTAACATAAAGTTTGCGGGAGGCGGCACAGAACAGGCGATGAGCCGCTGGATACAAAGATTCAATCAATCATCGATTTTAGGATGGGCAAGGTCTTTCATGCATCTTGTAGGAGCCATAGGTTATTATTTAAGAAAGCCGGTGGTCGCGTTTGCGGTTACTTCTTATATCGCGGTAATACTCCTTCTGGGCGCCAGCATATTCATAAGTTTCCCCTCAGAGATATTTTTCGGCATAGCTGCTATATATATATCACAGGCAATCACCTTCAGCGGTTATTTTCAGAAAATTACGGAACAGGGGTTTTATGAAGGAACAAAAGAGTTTATAAAGATGTTCCCTTCTCTTATGATAGGATTTTCGTCACTTGTCTTTAACGCGTTTTTCCCGGGCGCTATTGAAGCTGCAAAAGGCGGGGCAGATTATGTCGGAACCGGAAGAATATGGGGCAGGCATCATGAGCTTCCGTTTACCTCAAAAACAAGTGATGAAGGAAAATATATACCTGCTAAAGGAGGAACCGGGGAATTATTCCAATATATGGCCCAGAGAGGATTTCCTTGGGTCATTGCAAACATAATAATGATGGCAGGCGGTTTATACCTGTGGCAGAGCCTTAGCATAATCTGGTCTCTATTTTTCATGATTATGCCGGTCGCCTCATTAGTGGCGCCTGTTTTGTTCAACCCGGGTTCTTTAGCGCTTTCATCGGGAGTAAAGGCCTCGGCCAGGCTTTATACCAAGGATGTGTATAATTGGTTTAAGGCTATTATGCACCCTGCTGTATTTAAAACACTGAAGGACGGCACAAAAGAACTCTCATTTTCCGCTTCAGCATGGAGGCTCTTTGGTGTTATCTTTGCAGGAAGCATTATTTTTACTATTATGGGTATATTGAATATAGTTACAGGTATTTTAATAGTCATACCTTTAGAAGCAGGAGCATGGTTAAAGGTTAAACTTATACCGGAGAAGCTGAGCATGTTTTCCGACAGCTCAAAATCCGCAAAGTTCGCAAGAAGGCTCTCCGGAATAATTGCCACTGCTGCGATAGGGGTTAGCGCGGCAGTTGTTATATGGGGCGCGCCTGTTATCGGCGTACCTGCTGTTTTGGCAGGATTAGCCGGGTGGGTCAAGTTTTCCCTGTTTTCTTCAATACTTATTTCAAGCGGCTCTTTCTTTACTGGTTTGTTGATAAAGGATAGGAAATCCGCTCTTGACTCAATTGAGCAAAAAGATATAGAGCCGCCGGATGACGCCACTATTTTTAAGGACATCATTGATCACTGGTTAAAAATAGATAAAAACCGAAATAGTATTTTTGCTCATAATCTCAACAATGATGCGCAAAATTGGAAAGAAATAAGCTCTGCCGAAAAACAGCTTTTCATTGATTATGCTAAATCACAGATTTTTAACAGGTATAAAGAAAAACAGCTGCCTATTGATTTAGATGCAATTATAGAAAAAGAGGCATTTGAAAATTACTCAAAAATAAAATTTATCGAGAATTATTGGAATTTG
>CAZBMI010000184.1:0-3215 GCA_964492885.1 uncultured Planctomycetia bacterium
AGAGAAGACACAAACAGGCACCATATCAAGTTACGCTGTTGTTCTTATAAAATTTTAAGGGGGTCCCATTATGCTTATATGCCTTATATTCATAGGAGTTATAGTATTATTTTTGATAATAACCGCTGTTGTATTCCGCAATGAGCTTAAGGCCACGCGCGAAAGAGACCCTGCCGCAACAAGCATAGGGGAGGTATTACTTACTTATGCCGGGCTTCACGCGGTTGTGCTATACAGGCTTGCCCACTTTTTACGCAATCTTAAGATACCCCTATTACCGAGAATCGTATCGCAGCTGGCACGCTTTTTGACAGGCATTGAGATTCATCCGGGGGCTGTAATCGGAAACGGGTTTTTTATAGACCACGGAACAGGCGTAGTAATAGGCGAAACAACCGTTATAGGAGACAACGTTACATTGTTTCAGGGTGTTACATTAGGAGGAACGGGAAAAGAGAGAGGTAAGCGCCACCCCAATATAGGCGATAACGTGGTAGTAGGCACCGGCGCTAAGGTGCTCGGCAATATCACAGTAGGCGATAATTCATACATAGGCGCTAACGCGGTTGTTTTAAATGACGTGCCCCAGAATTCAACAGTAGTAGGCGTGCCCGGCAGGGTAACGAAACAGGACGGCAAGAAGATTGACAAAATGTTAGACCATGTGCATGTCCTTGACCCTATAAAGCAGGCAATGGAGGCGCTTGAGAAGCGGATAAAGGAGCTGGAGAAGAAGGACTGAGCGTAATAGTTCAGAGTTTAACGCGTTTGGGATTGCTTCGCTTCGCCCCGTTATAAATTTTGCTGATATTAGCTTTTCATATAAATTTGTAACGGGGCTTCGCTCGCAATGACAAATGTTTTGTCACTGCGTAAGCCAAGGCGCGGCAATCTCAGCCCCTAATCTCATGAAGATATATAATTCACTTACAAAGAAAAAAGAAGAGTTTGAGCCCGTAAAAAGAGGTACGGTCAATATATATACATGCGGCGTGACTGTTTATGATGACTGCCATATCGGCCATGCCAGAAGCCTCTATATATTTGATGTGGTAAGACGGTATTTGGAATACAAAGGCTATAAGGTGAATTTTGTACGCAATATCACTGATATTGATGACAAGATAATAAACCGGGCTAATGAGCTTAAGACGCCCTGGAGAGAGCTTGTTGACAGATATATAGAAAATTACAAGAAAGACCTTAAGGGGCTTAATGTCAGAGAGGGTTTGCCCGATAAAGACGGCGAAGAACCCAGGGCTACCAAAAACATACCTGATATGATAGATTATATAGAGGCTCTTGTTGATAAAGGTTATGCCTACGAAGCCGGTGGCGATGTCTATTTTGACGTACGTAAGTTTCCGGGATACGGCAGGCTTTCAGGGCAGGATATAGAGAAACTGCGAGAGGGGGCCAGGATATCTCCTGATGGGAAAAAGAGAGATGCCCTGGATTTTGCGCTTTGGAAAAAGTCTAAAGAGAATGAGCCCTGGTGGCATAGCCCCTGGTCAAAAGGCAGGCCGGGCTGGCATATAGAGTGCTCTGTAATGAGCCAGAAATTCCTGAATGTCGAGACACTTGATATCCACGCGGGAGGAAGGGACCTTATTTTTCCACATCATGAGAATGAGATCGCGCAGGCAGAGGCAAAGACAGGAAAGCCTTTTGCGAAGTACTGGCTGCATCACGGCCTGCTTACGATAGACAGGCAGAAGATGTCAAAATCGCTTAATAATTTTGTTACCATAAAAGACGCCCTTGAAAAATACCCCGCGGACGCCCTTAAGCTCTTTTATCTGCAGGCACACTATTCCAGCTCCGTGGATTTCTCGGAAAAGAAGATGAGAGAAGCAAAGGCCGCTCTCGAGAGGTTTAACATATTTTTTGATAAAACAGAGAAAGAGTCAAAAGGCGGCAACAAAAGCGAAAAATATACCGATGAGTTTAAAAAAGAGATAGATTTATTATCCTGTGAGTTTGCGCAGGCGATGGATGATGATTTCAATACAGCGCAGGCATTGGCTAAATTATTCGAGATGGTAAACAAGGCTAATCCGGATTTGGGCGGTAATTACGCAAACGCTGAATACGCAAGAGATGTTATCATGGATTTGGCATCCAGGGTTTTCGGCATCTTTTTAAGCGCCGAAGAGATAGCTCCTGAAAAGAAGGACTTTATAGAATCAAAAATAGCAGAGAGAGATACGGCAAGGCAAAACAGGGATTTTAAAAACTCAGACAGGATAAGAGACGAGCTTAAGCGAGAAGGTATTATAATAGAAGACACAAACAACGGTACGATATGGCGAAAGGCATAAAGAAAGGACTGCTTATAACCCTCGAAGGGCCCGAGGGAAGCGGCAAGTCCACGCAATCGAGAATGCTTACCAGGTTTCTCAAGGCAAAAGGTTACAAGGTAACGCATATATGGGACCCCGGAAGCACAGGATTCGGGGAGGCTATACGGGATATTCTCCTTATGTCGAGTAAAAAATTTTCGCCAAAAGCCGAAGCCATGTTATATTTCGCCGCGAGAACCCAGCTTGTTACAGAGAAGATAATACCCGCGCTTAAGAAGGGATACATAGTTATATGCGACAGGTTTATAGACGCTACGGTCTGCTACCAGGGTTATGGCTTAGGTGTTAATGTCAAAAAGATAGAGTCTATTAATGATTTTGTTACAGAAGGCATAAAGCCTGATATAACTTTCTTTCTTGATATAGAAGTTAATAAAGGCTTAAAGCGCTCTAAGGGAGTTAAAGGGTTTTCAGACAGGATAGAAAAGAGAAGCGTCTCTTTTCACAACAAGGTAAGAAACGGCTATATGCGGCTCTTAAAGAAGCACCCGAAAAGGATAAAGAGAATTTCGATAGACGATAATGATAAGACAATGACGCAGGAGATTATAAGGAGAACAGTATCCAGTGCCATTAAGCGATATTAAGTTCCAGGACAGCGCCATAGACATCCTGAAGAAGGCAAAGACAGGCTCCCGGGTCGCCTCTTCTTATCTCTTCTTAGGGCCAAGAGGAGCCGGCAAGCGTTCGGCAGCTTTGGAGTTTGCAAAATTTCTTAACTGCGGCTTAAGAAAAGAGGACAGCTGCGGAAAGTGCCAATCATGCTTAAAGATAAAAGAGAGAAGGCACCCGGACATATTTATTATACCTGAGGATAATAAGGAGAACAGCATATCAATAGACGATATAAGG
>CAZBMI010000185.1:0-3190 GCA_964492885.1 uncultured Planctomycetia bacterium
CCTATGCCCATAAGAAAGGTCTGCGGCTGCATAAGCACTATTGTCTTCTCCCTGGACTGCAAAAGTATCTGCGGAGGGTGGCCGTAGTTCGAATATGTAAGTTTGCTGTCTGAAAAATCAAGAAGCCCGCAAAAGGCTGTAAGGAAAAATCCCATCTTTCCGAAATCCTTGTTAATAAAATCGTCGAGCTTCTTAAGCACAACACCAGGGGTTAAGTCTTCCCGTATCAGCCGCTCTATCTCGGAATGCACCCTGTTTACCAGGAGCGCTGAACAGACTCCATGGCCTGTAACATCAGCCACGATAAATAAGAGTTTGTCACCGGAGAAATGGAATTTAGCGTAATCCCCGCCCATATAGAACATGGGCTTATACATAACAGCGATATCGGCAAGCTCATTTTTGACTGAATGCGGTATTATACTCTTGTGTATCTTCTTGGCCAGCTCAAGCTCTTTTGCCATGACCGCGTTCTTCTCATCTATCTCTTTTCCCGCTATAAAGTTCTTTCTTCTGAGCACGTCTTCGCTTCTCTCAGCAACAGCCGCTATAAAGACAGCCACGCATAGCAGCACTATGTTTATTCCCAATATTTCAGCGTTCACGAATACCGGGCATGAAAGATAGACCCATATAAAATTGACCAGCGTGAATAACCCGATAATAATTGCCTCCATGAGGCTCCACGGCAAAAGCAGCATGCTTGTAAAGAGCGCTATAAGTATAAGGCCTATGCCCATATAAACCATTGTCTCGGGATGCGCGGAGGCGGCGAGTATTGCTATCGATATCAGCAGCAGACTGAAAAAGAAGGCCCTTACCTTCTGGTACGAGAGTTTCCTGGAGAGCCTGCTTGTCGCGAGCAGGAGAATAGAGAATATTATGCCGCCTGCTATTCCCGGTATGTCTTTGACGCCAAGCAGGTGCTTAAAGAAAACAGACCCCAGGACAATCTCTATAAGGAAAGAGACTATCGCAATGTAGCAGAACAGGTTTATCCTCTTATAAAAGAGATTTGAAAGCTCCTGCTCATACTCGTGCTTAAACCTTTCGGGTATAATATATTTAGCCATCTTTTTATCCTCTTGTTTCAATGACAACCTTTATGGATGCCGGGTCATTTTCGGGGCCCTGATACTTAAGCCACGCGAAATCCCCTTCTGCCAAATGCCATGTATATGACTTAGGCAGAAAGACCTTAAATATGCTCAATAAGCCCAGATTCGGGTCCAGGCACATCTTGTAAGCAGGGAGTTGCTTGTTATGGATACCTATCGTCTCTTCGTCAATAATCTTGATTTCCACAGAGTACAAATTCGGCTCGCTTGTAAGCAAGGCCGCTCTCTTCTGTCTTATGCCGTTTTCAAGAAACTTCTGTATGTAGAGAGAGAGCGACAATCTGTTTACAGGATCAGATGAAAAACTAAAACTTCTTTCTGTCTGCCTGTTTTTTGCCTCATCCTTTTTTCTAACAACTATCTTATTATTATCGTAATCAAATTCCTGCGTATCCATAGCCAGTAGTTTTTTGTTACTATCAAATACGCGCTTCTCCATCCTTATGGGTTTTACTGACTCTTTATCGCTCTTGAATTTTAATGTAGACACCCATGATACCTCATCCTTAAAGCCGCTGTAGATACCCGCTCCTTTCTCCGTAAGCAGGAATATATCATCCGGCTCTCCTTCTATATGCGTTATAAATGCTCTGGCAGACCATCGCGGAGCGCCTGATAAATCAGCGCATTTATATTCTGTAGTATAGCTTGAACTATTTTCGCTAAGGCACGCGGGCGCCGTCAGCAGCAGACAGAATATAACAAGCAGGAATACTTTTAATAGAAACCAGTTTCTGTTCATTCTTAAACCTGTTTATGTTTTGTAATAAAAAATCCTTCAACTGGCTACTTGCGAACACCAAAAGAAGGACGCATATATTCAAGTATGAGTCTGTATATTATACTATTTATAATACAATGTCAAGTGGTATAATATAGGTAAACAAAAAGGAGCGTAAAATGCGAAAGAAGGTTATTGTAATGCTGGCAGAGGGTTTTGAGGAATTAGAAGCTGTAACAGTAATCGACATATTGCGAAGAGCGGGTATCAAGGTAATTGCAGCCGGTTTAACATCAAAGCGAATTAAAGGCTCGCGTGATACTGTAATTACCGCTGATAAAATACTCGGGCAATCTGACTTAAAGACAGATTATGATGCCTGCGTTTTACCCGGAGGCATGCCCGGGGCTGAACATCTGGCAAATTCAGATATTGTAAAAGAGCTTATTAAAAAGATGCATAAACAAAAAAGGATAATTGCCGCTATATGCGCCTCTCCTGCCCTTGTGCTCTCTCAGATGGGGATTCTTGATAACAGGTCCGCTACATGCTATCCCGGCATGGAGGGAATCTTTCCCAAGAGCGCGTCATACAGTGAAGATCCTGTTGTAATAGACGGGAATATTATTACCAGTAAAGGGCCTGCAACAGCTATATACTTTGCTCTATTAATCGTACAGGCCTTAATCGGAAAAAAAATTGCAGAACAGGTCCGTAAATCCGTGCTGGCTTAAGAGACGCTTAAGATTCTTCTCCGCCGTCTGCCGGCAGGCCGGCTTGTTTCCACTCAGAAAGGCCCCCCTCAAATACCCTGATAAGGCCCTGTTTAAAACCGTTCTTTATGAGTATCCCCGCGGCAACAGAACTGGATTCGCAGCCCGGGCCCGAGCAGTAGAGGACTAAGTTTTTAGACTTTGGTATTGAACCGATATTTCTTGCTATTTCATAAAGAGGAATATTGACAGCACCTCTTATATGCCGCCTTTTATAATGCTCTCTGTCGCGAACATCTATCCATTGAGTATTTTTATTAAACTTAAGATAATAGTACTCATATGCCTCTTCCAAATCTATGGGTATTCCTTTTTCTGAGGGCTCGGGAGCAGGCCCTGTAACAAGCTCATAACCCTGGTTTTCCCAATCAACTATGCCGCCCTCTAAATTATAAGCCCTGTAACCTAACCCCCTGAGTTTTGAAGTAACATAGCTTGACCTTGTTCCGCTTCCGCAGAAGACAACTATGGTATCATGCTTGCTGATATTCCTGAGCAAATCTTTTAACTCCTTGTCACCTTTACTGAGCTTGCTTCTTGCAAAACGTATTGAGTTGGGTATATACTTATGCTCGTAT
>CAZBMI010000186.1:0-3187 GCA_964492885.1 uncultured Planctomycetia bacterium
TTTTAGGTCTTGCCATCTCTGCAAGCCGTTTAAAAGCGCTCTTGTGCGAAACAGCGAGTTCTGCAAGCACTTTTCTGTCCAGCGCTATCCTGGCTTTTTTAAGACCGTTGATAAACTCCGAATAGCGCAGCCCGTTTGCTTTGCAGGCGGCATTGATCCTCACTATCCAGAGAGAGCGGAAATCCCGTTTCTTGACTTTTCTGTCGCGGTAAGAATACGCCTCAGCCCTGGTCACGGTCTCTTTGGCTGTCCTGTAAAGCTTACTGCGCCCGCCTACATAGCCCTTTGCGGCTTTTAAGACTTTCTTTTTCTTTTTTTTCGATGCAACTCCGTGTCTTGTTCTTGCCATTTACAGCTCCTTGTAATATTTGTCGTGATTTTGCGGGGCTTACGTAATCATTGACCTTAGTTTGGCCGATTCTGTTTTTGTAAGCACCCTCTTTTTCTTTAAGTTACGCTTTCTCTTCCTGTTCTTGCTCGTCATAAGGTGCCCTGAAAACGACTTCTTGACCTTGACCTTTCCGGTCTTTGTTACCTTTGCCCGTTTTTTAACCGCTTTTCTTGTTTTGCGTTTTGGCATAATAAAAACCTTTCGTATTTAAAACAATATATATCTATAGCGCTTGCGCGTATTTTACAAGCATAAAATACAGCCGGAAAAAAATATCATCAACCCCTGCCGTCTGTTGGTGTCTATTTCGGGGTAAGTGTCATGTTGAGAAAACGGCCTTCTTTTACAGGGGACCTTTCAGGCTCTGCGACTGCGGAAACATCCTTGGCTATCCTGCCCAGCAAGGCATCGCCGAGTTCCTGATGCGCGAGTTCCCTGCCGCGAAACCTCAGGCTTATCTTGACTTTGTTGCCTTTTGCGATAAAATCTTTTATGTGCGTCAATTTTGTCTGATAATCATGCTCTTCTATCCTGGCCTTATAACGCACCTCTTTTATCTTTATCGTGTGCTGGCGCTTTCTCGCTTCTTTCTCTTTCTTCTCCTGGTCATATTTATACTTGCTGTAATCCATTATTCTGCAGACCGGCGGCCTGGACATAGGCGCTACTTCAACCAAATCCAAACCAGCCTCCCGGGCCTTTGCCAAAGCCTCCTGCGGAGCCATTACGTCATACTGCTCTCCCGCAGGCCCTATCAATCGTATCTCGCTTACCCTTATCTGCTCGTTTACTCTTAAGCGCTTTTGCTTGTGTATAACAATCGCCCCCTTTCAAAATATGTTACTGTTTATTCTTTATCTCTTTTGATATGCGGGTAATAAAATCATCCAGTCCTGCCTGCCCTTCATCGCCCTGCCGGCTGCGGACAGCGACTTTTCGCGCGGATTCTTCTTTCTCTCCTATGATAAGCATGTAAGGCGTTCTCTGAGCGCGCGCTTCCCGTATCTTATAACCGATTCTTTCACTGCGGTCATCCAGCTCGGCTCTTATGCCTGCCTGCTTTAATGTTCTTAGTATGCCTTCTGCGTATGCCTTCTGCGTATCGGTAATCGGCGCTACCCGTACCTGTTCCGGAGCGAGCCATACGGGAAAGGCCCCTGCGTAATGCTCAATAAGCGCGCCTATAAACCTCTCCATGCTGCCTAATATGACCCTGTGTATCATAACAGGCCTCTTTCTGCTCCCGTCCCGCGCCGCGTATTCAAGCTCAAAACGCTCAGGCAGGGCAAAATCACATTGTATGGTAGCGCACTGCCAGAACCTGCCGATAGCGTCTTTTAGCTTTATGTCTATCTTTGGACCGTAAAATGCCCCGTCGCCCGCGTTGATATCGTATCGTATCTTTTTCGCTTTAAGCGACTCCTCGAGCGCTGAAGTAGCGTGCTGCCAATCGCGGTCTGTGCCGATAGATTTTTCCGGCCTTGTGCTAAGCTCAACCATGTAATCATCAAACCCAAAAATGCCCATGGCGTCTATAACAAAATCTATAACCCCGCCTATCTCATCCTGCAGTTGTTCGGGCAAACAAAAGATATGCGCGTCATCCTGCGTAAACCCCCTTACCCGCAGAAGCCCGTGCAGAACGCCGCTCTTCTCGTGCCTGTAAACATTGCCCAGCTCAAATAGTCTGATAGGAAGGTCTTTATAGCTCCTGGTCTTTGTCTTGTAGACAAGCATGTGTGAGGGGCAGTTCATCGGCTTTACGGCATATTCTTCTTCGTCAACCCGGAATATATACATATGCTCTTTGTAAAAATCGTAATGCCCGGAACGTACCCAGATGTCTGACTTTAATATGTGCGGGCTTATTATAATATCATATCCCCTGCGCAGATGCTCCGCCCGTTCCCAGTCTTCTATTATAGTCCTTAAAAGCGCGCCCTTGGGCCGGTAGACTACAAGCCCCGCGCCTGCTGTCTCGTCAATAAGATACAGCTCCAGCTCTTTGCCAAGCTTTCTGTGGTCGCGTTTTTTCGCCTCCTCGAGCATGCTTAAATAATTATCCAGCTCTTTCTGTGATAAGAAGGCTGTACCGTATATGCGCTGAAGCATCGGGTTCTTTTCGCTTCCCCTCCAGTAAGCGCCTGCTATGCTTAAAAGCTTAAAAGCCTTTATGCGGCCTGTGGAAGGTATGAGCGGGCCTTTGCACAAGTCGATAAAGTCACCGTCTTTGTAAATAGTTATCTTGTCTTCGTCAAGCTCCTTTATAAGTTCGAGTTTATAAGGCTGGCCCTTAAAAAGCTCTTCCGCTTCTTTCTTGGTGACAGTATTCTTCTCAAAGGCATGGTCTGCTTTTATAATACTACGCATTGCCTGCTCTATCTTTTCAAGGTCATCAGGAAGAAACGGTTCTTTTTTATCAAAATCATAATAGAACCCGTCTGATATCGCAGGCCCGATAGCGATCTTCACATCAGGCCATAACTCCTTTACGGCATGCGCCATTACATGAGCTGTGCTGTGGCGCAGTGTCTCTAAATCCATTGCGCGTCCCTTGTGTTTTTACGCTTTCCGCTTGCGTTAGAAGCGCTAACCAATCGTGGTGCCGGGGAAGGGACTTGAACCCTTAAGGTCTATTTGACCAACGGATTTTAAGTCCGTCATGTTTGCCAGTTTCATCACCCCGGCATTATAAGCGCTATCTGCAATAATATACTTTACTTATAATTATACTACACCTGCATCAGCGTAATATACCAAAAAAGAGGCTCTTTGTCAATCAATGGTGGGCGGTAG
>CAZBMI010000187.1:0-3174 GCA_964492885.1 uncultured Planctomycetia bacterium
AGATATAAGAACCTCACCTTGCACGAGCCCGTTTAAAAGGATGTATGTTGACTGGACAGGCGACGTACTTCCCTGTTGCAATCTTCGCAGCGATATTATATCGCACAAGGATTACATTATGGGAAATATTAATGACTCATCATTGCAAGATATATTCTTTTCAAATGTAGCCAATAAGATAAGAAGAGGGTTGGTAGATTACAGCGAAAAAACAGGTCCGTGCAGATATTGCAAATTTGATTTATTTTACAGCAACGATAAAGTTAACAATAAATGGGTACAGCAAATTCAAGAAACACTAAAACATAAACTGCAAAACTAAGATTACTATTATAATTTATAGTAAAAATTCCCTCAATTTCTCCTGAGAGTTCCATTTACGGTATTTCATAGGATATAGCCCCTTTCCGTTATGAGCTATATTCTAACAAATTTTAAGCTGTTTGTTAATAGGGAGTAGTATAATGATGTAGCGCCCCTTTTAAAAAGCAATAATAAAAATCCCCAAAATCCTTTAATTTTCCCTGTCCACTGCCATATCAATTTGTTATAATAAAGACTAAGTATATTACACATATAATAAGGAGAGGTCTGTTTATATGAAGAGATGTGAACAATGCGCTCTGCCCGAGACATACCCGGGTATTAAGTTTGATAAGAACGGTGTGTGCAATTACTGCAATTACCTGGAAGCTTCAGAGAGCATGCGCAGGTCCCTTAAAAAGGATATAAAGAAGCAATTTAAGAGCTTTATCGAGGAGTGCAGGAGCAGTGCTAATGAGTATGACTGTGTAGTCTGTTACAGCGGGGGCAAGGACAGCACGTTTCTCCTGATGAGATTAAAACAGGAGTATAACCTTAAGATAATGTCCTATACGCTTGATAACGGCTATATATCCTCAAAGGCACTGGATAATATAAGAAAGATTACAGAAGTTCTTGATGTTGACCATATGATGTTTAAACCAAGGCAGGATGTTATAAACAGGGTTTTTCGGGATACCTTAACCCAGCGTATACATTACCCCAAAGAACTTACTTCGATGCTAAGCCCTTTATGCGCGGCATGCCAGGGCATGATACTGGGTTTTGCTGTGCGTTTCGCGATAGATAAGAAGATACCACTTATATTTGTGGGGTTTACGCCGGGGCAGTATCCTGACGTAAGCTATGAGAACTTTCTTAAGTCAAAGTCCTGTATATTTCTTACCGATACAGTGCATAAGGATGACCCGCCTGATATCATAAAGATGATAAGGGACCCTATTGATGAGATGTCAGGGGAAGAGGCAGGCAGTTACTACTTTAAGAGCCAGTATGTCAAAAAGGGCCAATACTGCCCGCGCATACTGTTTCCGTTTCAGACAGTATTCGAATATGACGAGAAGGAGATATATAAAAAGATAAAGAAACTTGGATGGGAAAAACCCAGGGATACTGACGCCTGTTCTACAAACTGCCTTATAAATACATTGAGCAATTATGCCTTTGTAAAACAGTATGGTTATCACCCGTATATAGCTGAGATAAGCTCAATGATAAGGGAAGGGCTCTTATCTTACAAGGATATCAAAAGGCTTGAAAGAATAAATAGTAACACAAAGGCAATGAAACTCTGCATGAAGAAGCTTAAAATCACCGAAAGAGACCTAATATCCGAATGAATCCAAGCACAAAGACGAAGATAAAGCTTATAAAAGAGGATAAGTACCCGGGCTTATCTGTTGTAAATTTCAGGTTTCTATTTAAAAAGGCAGAAGAGATATTCCGTGATCTAGGCTCTCCGAGTTTCCCCTCGCCCTATTCTATAGTACCTCTTATATCACAGGCTATAGGACTGGATGTTCCGACAATGGGCAGTGGCAAATCCCCGTATTCTATATTGTCTTTTTATTCCGAGTTTAAGAAGGATATATTCCTGGAAAAGACCAGCGATTTTGATTACCAGAAACGCAGGGAGCTTATAGATGAGGTCTATGATATGCTCGCGCCTTATCTTCTTGAAGAGCAGGAAGAGTATATAGACCTTATTGTAAAGACAAAATATAAAGACAGGCTAAAGCCCGCGGGAGCCTCCGGAATAGCGGAATATAAGAATATAATGCTTAAGAAGTTTGATATACTGCATAAATTTCTTAAGAAGATGCGATTTGCAGGAGGGCATTTTTCACATATTGCCCACTATGGTTATATAGAGGATTTGCACCGCGAACAGGAGTTTGTAAAGCATTTTGACGCTGAGGCCTACCAGATATGGTCTGATAATTCGTATCCCGTTGTTGTAGAGATGCAATTAGGTGGATTCAAAGCAAAAAATGAAATAATATGCGGATGGTATATATTTATACCTAATTACACAGAAGAGCTTTTAAAGAGTAAGAAATTAAGGCGAAAAAAATTACTTCAGGCTGCAAGGCTTGCAAAGCGCTTAGACGCCAAATTCGCAGGCATGGCAGGATTGATAGCGTCTTTTAGCAAAGGCGGAAAGCTATTAGCAGATAATGTTAAAGATTTCGGTTTTACAACAGGGCATTCTTTTACAATAGCCAATATATATGAGATAACAAAGAATATCGTTAAGGCTGTTTCGCTTGACCTTAAGAAGAGCACAGTTGCTGTTGTAGGAGCCGCAGGTTCAATAGGTTCAGGAGTGGCAAAGCTGCTGATAGAAAACAAGGTAAAAGAAGTTATCTTAATAGACATGCCTAATATGGTTGCCTCTGCGAAATTGGAACGCTTAAAAGATGATCTAAGCAAGATTAATTCTAAGAACAATGTTAATATATCAAAAACACTTGATGGCGCTAAAAAGGCAGATTTGTTGGTTGTGGCGACCAATGCTACTACCTCTTTCTTAACTTCCGAATATTTAAAACTAGGGGCCATTATTATTGATGACTCTTTTCCTAAGAATGTTTCAAGAAATATTTTATATGAAAGGGGTGATATTATTTTGCTTGAAGGCGGGGTTAGCCAGCTATCAAAAAAAATAGATATTAATGTTTCAAGAAATATGCCGGATTTACTGGATTTGGCAATATCAAAGTTAATAAGTTGTGTCCAAGCTTACGGATGTTTATGCGAGAGTTTTGTATTAGCGGCTATAGGATATATGGAGAACTATAGTTTGGGAGATGCAGATCCAAAACTAGCAGGTGAAATAATGAAAAAAGC
>CAZBMI010000188.1:0-3160 GCA_964492885.1 uncultured Planctomycetia bacterium
TTAGATGCCGCTAATGCATAATGGGCAAATTTATCTGTTTTTCTTATTGTGTTTCTTTGTAAGAAATTATCCGGGTTGAAATCTTTAACAGTTGCGGCTATTTTCGTCCTGTATTTATCCGTATTGAAATACGGGATTTTTTCAATGCCTGATACACCAGATAAACAATTATTCCAAAAATTATCTTTGCCTATACCAATAGGGCTGACAACACCTATACCGGTTATAACTACTCTATTATCTGTTTTTCTTCTACTATTCATTCTTGTTTCTGCCTAGCTTTTCATGAGCAGTAACATAAACACCTGTCACTAGTGCTACTAATACTGAAAGTTCACCTGCCAAACAACTTGCCGCTATAATCTCAGCAAATTTATTAACTTTTTTTGTTCCATAGCAACCCATTATATCCAAACATTCCCTTTGCGTTGGTAAGCCTGTGCCGCCTCCGACTGTACCAATCAAAAGGTTTGGCACGTACAAACTTATATATAGATCGTTCTCTCCTGTTACCTCACACATTGTAACGCCAATGTGTGAGGTTGAAACATCCGCCACATCCTGACCACAAGCTATATATATTGCGGTAATCGCATTGGCAATATGAGCTGTCATGCCTATGGAACCTGAGTGTGAACTAACTAACATGCCCGATGCCGCATAATTATATATATCTTCAGGTGTTGTTCCTAGAAATTTTAATATCTCTTTGGAAACAATGCACTCCGCAAAAATTTCTTTTCCATATCCATGGTGTATATTATGCGCGGATACTGATTTAACAGAACTGAATTTTGACCTGAGATAATACCGTTTGCTAGTAACCTCTGAAATGTATTTACATGCCTTATCCGTTGCCTTATTTATCATATTCAAACCTTGTGCATCTCCCGTATTGTAGCAGAATTTCAATATAACCCTTCTACCGGCTATATACGGTTCTATTCGCAGAAGTTTTCCATGATTGGTTGTTGAATCCGCTCTTCTTTTAATTTTTTTGAAATTTTTCTCAATGAAAATAATAAATTTTTTAGCTTTGGCTAGATTTTCAACAAAAAATACCGGTGATATATGAATAGACTCACCTAATATAGAAACGTTTACGCCGCCTGATTTAGAAAGAATAAGCATACCTGTGCTGTAATCGGTTATCAAGGCCCCCTCCGTTGTAGCCATAGGCACAAAAAACACCCCTTTAGCATAATCACCATTAACAAGCAGGGGCCCATTAATGCCAACTGGAACCTTAACCATACCTATAAAGTTTTCTATATTGCCTTTTACCTGCTTAGGATCTTCTGAAAATTTTCTAAGGTTCCTTAATTTATATCCTGTGTGTTTTTCCAACCAGTTGCATCTCGCGTTGATAGCTTTTTTCGAATAATCTGTATCTCCGGAAAACCTTGGAAAGTTACCAGTATTTCGTTTTGTTAGAACAATTTTTTTCTTCGCTTTTTTCATGATTCTACTATTCGTTTACCCTCTTATTCTGTTATAACACCGTCTGTAATGTGTATAACCTTGTCACCGTACTTAAGCTGCCTCTCGTCATGTGTTACAAGAAACACTGTAGCAGAGCTTTCTTTATTAATCTTTGCCAGTAAATCAAGGATTATCGTACCGTTGTCAGCGTCAAGGCTCGCGGTAGGTTCATCGCATAGCAATATGGCAGGCTCGTTTATAAGGCTTCTTGCAACAGCTACTCTCTGCTTCTCCCCTTCGGAGAGATACTTTGGCTTGTGCTTTACCCTGTCTTTTAAGCCGACTAGTTCTAATATGCTTTCAGCCTTTTTAACGAGTTTAGTGGAATAACCCTCTTTCGCGAGGGCAGGCAGGAATACGTTTTCTGCGGCGTTTAACTCATCCAATAAATAATACTTCTGAAAGATAAAGCCTATGTTATTGAGCCTGAAATTTGCGCGCTCAAGCCTGTTCAGCCTCTCCGTATTCTTGCCGTCGAGCACGATAGAACCGTGCGTAGGAATATCTATGAGGCCTAAAAGGTTAAGAAGCGTCGTCTTACCGCTTCCCGAGGGGCCGTATAATATCGAAAACTCACCCTTGTGTATCTTCATGCTTATCTTATTAAGCGCCTTTATTACGGTGTTCTCCAGGCGGTATTCCTTAACAAGATTTCTTATGCTTATAATAACAGGATGCTTATCCATCAGTCGCCTCTTATAATCTTTACGATATTCTCTTTGCCGCTCTTGACCGCGTAATACACACTCGCGATTAGCGAAACCAGCAAAAACAACACAGTGGCAAATATATAACTGTTGGCTTCGAAAATAGGAAAAAGGTCTCCAAAGGGCATTATAATAGGATGTGCCATAAGATACGCCTGAAGCAGGTAATAGAGCGCCGTACCGACAACAACGCCTATAAGGGCAAATAGCACGCCTTCAAGTATAAAAAACAGCAGGAATATCCTTCCCTTGATACCGATAGCCCTTAATATGCCTGTTTCACGCTTCTTCTTCTGCGTATTATAAAATATGATAAACGCCACCAGTATGGCCGCGCATATAATGCTTACAGCGAATGTTATATTGCTTATGAGGTTAAAGCCGTAAACAAGGTCATCTGTTCCATAATCATCCCTGTCTTTCCAGTGCTTTACCTCGATATCAACATCATAAGGCTTGTAGGCAGAAGCGCCGCCTTCATCAAGGGCAATGTTATCTTTAAGCCGTATGAATATGCTGGATGACCTGCCGCTTAATAGGGTGGCGTTTCGCAGGGCGCTAAGCGGCATAAAGATACTGTTATTGGCAATATAATCCCTGAAATCCGCTACACCTGCTATTGTGCAGTATTTGTCCCTATAGACATCTCTGTTGAATTTATCTATATTATGCTCTTTTATGAATATGGCCTTTACCCTGTCTCCTACTTTTATATCCTCTGTCTTTGGTATCTTAAGCTCAAAGCGCCTCTTGAGTATGTTTCCGAGTATAATCTCTTCCGCGTCAGGACTGGAAAAATACTTTCCTTCTATGATATGCTTGTTAAGGGACATTACGTCTTCATCGTATTCAAGGCCCCATACCATGGTCACTATCCTGCAGTCCTTATACTCTAAAACACAAGGCATCTCGAGTACCGGGCTTGCGCTGCCTGTCTTAGGGTTTTGCCGCATCTCGTGCAGCACATCGGT
>CAZBMI010000189.1:0-3154 GCA_964492885.1 uncultured Planctomycetia bacterium
TGGCAGGAGCGCGTAAAAAATTTTTACAAGAAAGGAGATAGTAAGCATGGGTGCAAAAATTAATATCAAAAAGGTGTATGTGCCATCAGAAGAGGTGGTTGCCAGGGAGATACAGGGGGAATTTATCATAATACCTATAACTGCTGACGCGGCTGATTCGGAAGAGGCTATTTTTACCATGAATAAAACAGGCAAAGCTATCTGGGATAAGTTAGATGGTAAAAATACGCTTGACAATATTGCGGAAAAACTACGCAAAGAGTTTAAAGCAAAGCCCGAGGAGATAGAGAAAGATGTCGCGGGTTTTACGAGGGAGTTGTTAAAGCGCAAGATGATAGTTAATAAATAGAATATTATTAAAGTGTTGCGGCAGTAGTGAATTATGCGAAAATATTTTAGCTCATCCATATCTTTTTCTAAGTTCCCCTTGTGGAATCAATTTAAGCAAAAGAGGCAGCTTGTATCTTTTGCCATAGAGATAACAGCGCGATGCAATTATAACTGCAGGCACTGTTATATTAATTTGCCGGCGAATGATAAAAGAGTAAAAAAAATGGAGTTGTCCGTAACGGATATCAGCAGAATGGCAGACCAGGCAGTTGCTGAGGGGGCTTTATGGTGCCTGATTACAGGGGGGGAACCCCTGTTGAGGGAAGACTTTTTTGATATATACCTGCGTTTAAGAAAAAAGGGATTGTTATTGTCTGTTTTTACTAATGCATCATTAATTAAAAAAAAACATATCAACTTTTTTAAGAAATACCCTCCGCGGGATATTGAAATAACAGTTTACGGTGCCACTGAGAAGACTTACGAACGCATAACAAGAATACAGGGTTCTTATAAGGCGTTTATTGATGGGCTTAACCTCCTGCATAGAAGCGGTATTAAAATACGGCTTAAAACTATGGCTATGCGTTCTAATATACATGAATTGGAGGATATATTAAAGTTTTGCCGTAGATACACTAAAGATACTTGCCGCTTTGACCCATTTTTGCATTTGCGGTATGACAGAAATGATGCCAGAAACAAGGAGATAAAAGCAGAAAGGCTTTCAGCCCGGGAAATTACTGCCGTTGAGCAAAAGGACTCAAAACGCTTTAATGTCTTAAAAGATAATTGCGAAATTTTTATTAAGCCCGGATTTTATGATACAACTTGCGATTATTTATTCCGCTGCGGAACAGGAAGAACATCATTTAGTGTCAGTTATGATGGCATGCTTAGGCCCTGTTCTTCATTATGGCACCCTGATACTGTCTATGATTTGAAAAAACACGGCCTAAAAGACGTCTTTTATAATTTTATCCCGAAGGTCAGGGATATGCGTTCCCGCAACAGAGAATTTTTGGAAAAATGCGGTAGATGTCCTATTGTTAATCTTTGCATGTGGTGCCCAGCACACGCGTATCTGGAGACAGGCAAACTGGACAGGCCTGTTGAATATTTTTGTGAAGTAGCTCATGCCAGGGCAGAGCAGATACAACAAAAAACTGAAAACAGATTCATGCGCGGTAAGGCAAAATGAGATTCTCCGTAGGGTATAATTATGATATTAATATGTTAAAGCTGTTAAAGGCTCATAGGAATAATGTTGAGGCATTATATTTTCCAATACCCAGGCAATATACGGCTTCCGGCAGAGCTTTACAGGAGCCAAAGGCTTACAAAAATCAAATTATATCTATTATAAAAAAATGCAACGAGCTTCATATCGGGTCCCAGCTCTTAATAAATTCAACCTGTGAGGGCGGTAAAGCGCTGGATAAAGATTTTATTGAGTCTATCTTAAGGTATATCAGTAAATTAAAAAAAATAGGGCTGTCTTCCGTAATTGTCACTAACCCCGTTTATATAAAAACTATAAAAAAAGCAGTACCTGATATCAGGATAGAATCATCAGTAAACTGCTATGTTAGGACACTTGAGCACGCTTTATACCTTAAGGAACTGGGCGTTGATGTTATAACTATAGACAGAGATATAAACCGAGATATTCTGTTAATAAAAAAAATCAAAAAACAGACAGGCCTGAAAATACGTATAATGCTTAATGAGGGCTGCTTAAGCAATTGCCCTTATAGGGTTGTGCATTATAACTTTCTGTCGCATTTGGACAATACAAAGAATAAAAAAGAAAATAGAGTAACCTGCGATGTGCTATGCATACAATTATACCAAAAAAACCCAGTAAAGATTCTACGTGTGCCCTTTATACCACCTGATGCTTTGACATATTATAAGGATGCCGCAGATTATTATAAACTGTCTACAAGGGTTTTTTCAACCGGCCGCATCGAGTCATGCCTTAATGCCTATATCAGAAAAACCTTTAAAGGCAACCTGACTGAGATATTGGATTCCCCGGGGCTTAAATATTTTGAATATATATATTATGGCTATATGCGGCAAGAGAACTATTTTCAAAAAATGCAAGAGTGCGACTTAAACTGTAAACAATGCGGATATTGTGAGATGTTATTTCGAAAGGCAGTTTTGCCCCGCAGAAGTAATTTTAAAAAACGCAGCAAGCAGGAAGAGCTCACGGCGATTGCACTGCACAAGAAGAGCTTAAGCAGACCCAGCAATAACAGCAAGAGAAGTTATCATTATTTCCGCATAGGCCAAGCGTATTACTATTTAGGAAAATATAGAGAGGCTATAAACAGTATTTTATTATCCATAAAACTCGACCGCAGCAGCTCCGCGGCTTATCTGGTTTTAGGAAAATGTTATGAACGCACAAAGCAATATAAGCAGGCATTAGAGATGTTGATAAGGGCAGAAAAGCTTGATCCGGAAAAAACCGATATACAATTGGCACTTGCAAGGTGCTACAAGAAGGCGAAAAACGAAAAAGCATTAGAAAAAACAACCGAAAAAATTATGTCCATTGCACGTAACAGCATGGCAGAAGCGCGAGAATGAAACATTATATAATATCTCAAATAAAACTGTTTCTCAGATTTATAAAGCTTATTTTGCCGTATCACAGGAAATGGTTCTTAATTCTTACTTTAAGCATCGCAGGTACAGTACTCGGGTTAGTTAACCCCTATATAAGTAAATTGGCTATAGACAAGGGCATTATGCCTAAGGATTTGAGTGTATTTATATTATTTATCTTGGTTGGGGCAGGAGTGTTTATATT
>CAZBMI010000190.1:0-3145 GCA_964492885.1 uncultured Planctomycetia bacterium
CATTGGGGTCAATGATATTCACGCCTTCTGTCTTTGTAACAGACAAGGCTGTGGGCGTGCCGTCATCAATTACAACTGCCTCTATGGTATGGTCTCCTATACTGCCAAATGATATTGATGTTGTGTATATATCCGAGATATCACCTGAGGATATCTGTGAACCATCAGCCTTAATAGTAAAGCTCATATCATCATTATCAGGGTCTGAGGCTTTAAGTGTTATATTAAAGCTCTCATCAGGCTCTAAGGTATATGATGATAAAGAAAGCTCTGATAAGGGCTGCCTGTTGACATTGGATATAATAACATCAACACAGCTTGTTACAGTATCTATGCCGTCACTGGCATTGATTGTAACGCTGTATGTTCCTGAATCTTCATAACCGGGAAGCCACGCGGCGTTTTTACCAAAAGGCGCGGAATACCATACTTCAAGAGGCTCTCCGTCTTCATCCGTAATATTGGGATTTATAGTCACCAGCTCATCCTCAAAACCGACAATATCTTCTAAGGACTCTATAACGGGTTTTCTGTTTACATTATAGACGGTTATATCAACATCCCTTGATGTTGACCCGTCCTTGTCAGTGGCTGTAACAGTTACTGTATATGCAGAGCTTCCTCCGTCACCGTCATGAAAACCGGTCTGCCATTGGCCGCTTGCGTTAAACGGCTCGCTGAATGAATAGGTTATGATGTCATTATCAGTATCAACGGCATTTGCGGCTATAGTGATAAGGTCGCCCTCACAGCCTGTGATATCTGTTATCGGGTCTAGCACAGGCGGGTTATTTACATCAAGCACCTGCAGTATGACAGTATTGCTGTTTACGCTGTTTCCTTCTGTGTCTGTTGCTGTAAAGTATATACTCTCTGTTCCATAATAACCATCCGGCTGCGCAAAGCTGACTATATGTGTTACAGGTTCTATGCTAACGCTTATAGAGGCGCTGCCATATACCTTATAAGTCAATTCCGCTTCAGAGCTGAAATAATCATCCAGGTCAAGCAAGGGTGAGTATGGCTCGTTTTTGGGCCAGCTCTGGTTTAATATAGCAGCTGTTAATTCAGGGGGATTAAGCGCCACAGAATGGGCAAACCCTGTCATTATCTTATAGCTTGCGCTCTGGATTGTCCCTGCGCACGGCTCTCCGATTGTCTCGAGAGAGAGCGAATATGACGCGGAATCTTTCTCTGATGCGCCGTTTACAGCTGTTGATTTTAATTTATAGTTAGCGCTTACAGCGCTGTAGGCAAGGGCATCCCTTACAGGGCTTAAGGCAAGGATATGCAAAACTACAAGAGACAGGCTTATGCCTTTGCGCGATATTCTTATGCTATGTCTTAAGACGCTCTTCATTCTAATCCACCGTCATGGTTCTGATAATTAAACTCCTGCGCTGGAAACCCTTTTCCGTCTGAGGTATACCTGCGGACAGCCTTAAGCAGTGAACGGTTTGTTTCAGGAGAATAATCATAATCAAGCTCATAACGCCATGCTGTATCATAGCCGACAGAGACTTCTATTTTTTCAAGGCGCTTTCTCATGGATATCTTTGAGCCGCTTATATAGCTTGATATAACGTCATCCCTGTCCTCTAAATAGAAATTGACTGTGTGCGTGCCGCCGTTGTAAGAGATATTTAAAAGGTATGATTTGCCCTCGTCTTTTGCATAAGAGAGGTTTATGGTATTTGAGTTATTATCTGTTACCTGGGTAAGCTTCCAGGTGAACGTCCCTTTTCCAGAGCCTTCTTTTGAGTCAACTCCTGTGCCGAAGCGTAAAACAGACCCGTCTTTCTGCACGACTTTCCATGAATCGTCATCCTCTTTATAGAACCTGGAGAATTCCGACTCTACTCTTGCCTGGTAGAGGTTATCAACAAGATGCACAAGTTCGCTGCTTGAGTTTCCGCTTACCAGAATAAAGGTATCCTGCTCATCATTATATGATGGAATACCTTTTTTTGTGCTGCGCATGATATATCCCGGATTTAAATTCCAGCCATATCCTGCCCAGGAGCCTGCGTTTGAGCTGTTGTATTTTAAGGATAGAGCAGGCTGCATCTTTGCCCGGCCCGGAGGCACCACAATAGGCACTTCATAGCTGTAAGAGCCTGTCAAAAGGTCAGGTAAGGGCACTTGCACGCCTGAGCCGATTGGAGCGCCCTGCGAGATAAGGTTCTTTAATCCAAAATATTCTGAAAAGTGCGATAGATAGAATATTACCGTAACGCCGTCTTTTTCTACAGGGCTTGTCTGGCCCAGCAGTTCAACAGTATCAAGGCCGTAATCATATAATCCTAAACTCAACTCTGTTCCCGGAACCTCTGGATGATCCAGCGTAACTATAAGCTGAGCCTGTTTCTGCAATATAAGGCCCATAGGCTCGCATTGGACGCCTACATATGAGCTGTAATCTTCGGGATACTTATCACCAAAAAGCGCGGGATTTATATTCGCGACTGATATATACGCAGGCTCTAAGACCGCTCCTTCAGGTATAACAAGCCTTATCCTGCCGTCATAAGATAAGACCTCTCCTCCGGCAGGACCTATAAGCTCTCCGGGAGCGTATATGACTGTAACTGACGCTGAGGCAGAATTGCCTGCTTTGTCAGAAGCCTCTTTTTTGACAACATTCTCTCCCGCGCTCTCAAGAGTTATTGAATCACTGAAAGCCTCTGCGTCTACAAAACCTTCTATAGTTATATCCGGAGTGGTAAATACTGTATCCGGCTGGGGTGATGTTATGGTAATCTCAGGCGGAACCGTATCAAGAGTGACTGTTATTGACTGCAAAGAGCTGTTACCGGCTTCATCCTCAGCTGTCTTTATAAGAGTGTTCTCTCCTTCTGAGAGTTCGCGCGTCTCACTGAAGCCCGCGCCGTCAATAGTGCCTTGTAATGTTACAACAGGAGTATTAACAATAGCGTTATCTTCCGGTGATGTTATGGTTATAACAGGCGCTGTCTTCTTTATAGTAAATTCCACCGTATTAGAAGCCGCGGAGTTACCTGCCTCATCCACTGCAATAAGACTTACCGAATAATCTCCTTCTTCCCTGTAAGGAGATTCATCTTTTGTTACTGTAATGTCACTGCTTGCGCTAATATTATCAGAAACCGTATAACTTAATGTTATA
>CAZBMI010000191.1:0-3124 GCA_964492885.1 uncultured Planctomycetia bacterium
AGACCAGGGATGACGCCTGCGGTGAGGCGTTTGATAAGGTAGCCAAGATACTTAATCTCGGTTTTCCCGGAGGCCCTGTTATAGAGAAATACGCGAAAAGAGGAGACAGCGCTAAGATAAAGTTTCCCCGCTCATACCTTCAAAAAGATACCTTTGATTTCAGTTTCAGCGGCATCAAGACAGCAGTACTTTATTTTACTCAGACGCTCAAAAACGAGAGAAAGAAGCTGCCTGTCGCGGACATATGCGCGGGATTTCAGGAGGCTGTCTTTGATATGCTTGTCAACAAGACAAGGTTATGCTGTATCAAAAAGAAGCCGAAGAGCCTGCTTATAGGAGGAGGCGTAAGTGTCAACAATTCTCTTAGAAGCAGGCTTAATACACTTGCCTCTGATTTGGATATGGATATATTTTTTCCGCCTGAAGGCATGTCCCTTGATAACGCCGCCATGATAGCCGGACTGGGCAGTTACCTGTATGAAAAAAAAGGTTTTGTAAGGCCGGATTTTAACGTAGAGCCCGGGCTTAATTTTACATAAAATGAGAAGATTGGCTGGATACAATTAAGAGTATATGATATAATAAATAAACAGGTTTTTAAGGAAACACAAGAGAATATGATAACAGAAGTTCAGATGATAATAAGACTTTTACTTGCCGCGTTTTTAGGGGGCATTATAGGCATAGAAAGAGAGCTCCATGAAAAAGCAGCGGGCTTCAGGACGCATATACTTGTATGCATAGGTTCCTGCCTTATAATGCTTACATCAATGCATATATTTGAGGTATACAGGAATGTTGCGGCAGTTGACCCGGGCAGGATCGCGGCACAGGTCGTAAGCGGAATAGGTTTCTTGGGAGCAGGTACTATTATAAGATCGCGCGCGTCAGTGCTCGGGCTTACAACAGCCGCGAGCTTATGGTCTGTAGCCGGTATAGGGCTCGCGGTAGGTTCAGGGCTTTTCATTTTGTCAACATTTTCAACAGTTCTTATATTGGCCAGCCTTTTGGTATTAAATAAGGTACACGGTAGATTAAAAACCTAAAAAGGAGGTACGGTATGGCAAGTTTAAGAAGGAAGAAGGCCGCCGACCAGCCGGTTGAGAAGGTGCTGGATATAAACGCTACAATGCAGGGAACCATGGTCTTTAAAGACCCTGTAAACCTGAGGATAAACGGTGAATTCGAGGGAAGGCTTGATACAAGAGGTACTCTTGTGGTGGGAGAGAACGCCAATGTAAAAGCAGACATAGACGGCGAAGATATTACCATTGCGGGAAAAGTTACGGGTAATATCATAGCCACCAGAAGGCTCAAGCTTATAGCTCCCGCGAATGTATCAGGCGACGTCATAACAGCCGCGCTTGCTGTTTCCGAAGGAGCTGTCTTAAACGGCAATTGCAAGATGTCTTCTTCCGAAGAGACTACAACTTCATCGAGAGCCAAGGCAATGGCGCTTGATGAAGTAGCGCGCTATCTCGAAGTCGATACCTCACTTGTAAAAGAGTGGGCTTCGCAGAAGAAGATACCTGCCACAAAAGACAACGATACATGGAAGTTCTTCAAGCAGGATATAGACAACTGGTTAACCAAGGAAAAAGTCAGCAAATAGGAAGGTTATCGCGTTTTTGTGTTATGGCGTTTAGATAGTTCTAAACGCAACAACGCAATAACGCAATAACGCTATAACACACATGTCAGATAAACTCTTAACCCTTAAAGAGGCCTCGGAGTGCTTAAGGCTTACCGAGAATGAAGTACGCGCTCTTGTCAAAGAAGGCAAGGTAACCGCGTATCATGTAGGCGGGGTATACCTAAGGTTCAAAGAGGAAGAGATATTCTCTTTAAGGGGGAAATACGGCAGGAGCATACAAGCGGCAGATACCAGGAATGAGAAGGAGAAGACAGAAGAGGCTGCTTGCGCTAACACCTTTATATCGGGTATAAGGGATTTTTTCTATTTTAATGATTTTTATCTCTTCGCGGCCGCTGTAACGGCGTTTCTTATATATATTATATTAAAGTCCATAAGATAAATGAGATTTTTCAAAAATACCATAATTTTTATTTGTTTTCTGCTTTTCTTGAGCGCGTCTTCATCTGCCGATACACTATACCTTAAAAACGATCAGCAGGTAAAAGGTATTGTTGTTGAAAATTATCAACACAGTATAATCCTGAGCACGGCAGACGGGGAAAGGCGTTTTAAAAAATCTGATATCAAAGACATAGTTTATGACAGAAAAGAACAGAACATGGTGAAGCTCGGGGATTATTACCAGCAGAACAAGAACCTGTCAAAGGCATACTATTATTATAAAAAGGCGTATGAGTTAAATCCCGATTACAAGGAGGCCAGGGAAAAGTTTTTTTACGTGCGCTCCAGCCTGTTAAGAAACCCGGAAAAGCAGTTTAATGATGACATGGAGAGAAAACGGGCCATGTTTAAAGAATCAGGCAAAATCTACGATCCCGAGATAAAATATAATCCTCCTACGGAAAGAGAGCTTTTTGAAAAAAGCACGGGGCTTGTACTGGTTTCTGATGAAAACATGCCAAAGGTCTCCAGGGTAATCCCGTCTTCACCAGCGGATAGAGCGGGGATAGAGAAGAATGATATAATATTATCCGTATGGGGAAGGCTCACGGGTTACCTCGATATAGATTCCATAATAAGCATGATTATGCGGAATGCCTCGCCTGAGATTACGCTGTCTATAAAGAGAGAGATAATTATCTCCGCAAAAGACAGGCGGCTAGAGAGCCTTTACGATGCCGGGTTTACCCTCGATATACCGGAACAGGGAATTACGGTGGAATCTGTAAGAGAGGGTTCATTGGCAGGAAGCAACGGGCTTGCTAAAAGAGATATCGTTTTGGATATAAACGGCGAATCAGTGCGTTATATGCCTTTTGACACAGCCAAGAGCAGGATTGTAAACGCGTTTTTAAGCGGTAATTCGGTTACCCTTACGGTGGCAAGAGATATAGTAATGTGGAGAAAGGAGAAATAGCATGTTTCTCTCACAGAGAAGAATTTATTTTATTAAAAAGGTGTTTCAGCTTAAGTACGCTCTTATTATATCCCTTTTTATGTTATTGACAGCGGCAATATCTTTTATCG
>CAZBMI010000192.1:0-3011 GCA_964492885.1 uncultured Planctomycetia bacterium
GTCATCACTACAGCAGACAACGGATACTTTTTCATCTTTTTCCTGCCTTTATTTGTTATCTTCCAAAAACCTGAAGCTTTAATATGCTTCAAAAACCGGAAAAAATGGTGCCCCCGAAATGATTCGAACATTCGACAAACGGTTTAGGAAACCGTTGCTCTATCCATCTGAGCTACGGGGGCAGAACTATATTATCTAAGATTAATATGTCAACCGATAACAATGTTTCATTAGCTTTATGCCCAGAAGGTTCCTGCAAGCCCTCTCAGTAGTTCATCGTATAAGGGCGCAGCAGAAACCGTTGCTCTATCCATCTGAGCTACGGGGGCACAGCTTATTCAATCAGTGCAAATATACACTCGCGTCCAAATTAGCTGCTTTTTTACCGTCAATGTTATTCGTTTGAGATACCATTTTCAAAGTATGTCATTGCGAGGGAGTGGTAACGACCGAAACAATCTCAATGCCTGGGATTGCTTCGTCGGCATAAAGTTAAAACTCAGGCCTTCTCGCAATGACGAAGAGTCTTTTTGTTATTTGCAATGAGCTGATTTTAGACAACTATGATAAATACATCAAAGAAAACAAAATTCATTAAGAACTTGTTGCCCAGAAGGTTCCTGCAAGCCCTCTCAGTAGTTCATCGTATAAGGGCGCAGCAGAAACCGTTGCTCTATCCATCTGAGCTACGGGGGCACAGCTTATTCAATCAGTGCAAATATACACTCGCGTCCAAATTAGCTGCTTTTTTACCGTCAATGTTATTCGTTTGAGATACCATTTTCAAAGTATGTCATTGCGAGGGAGTGGTAACGACCGAAACAATCTCAATGCCTGGGATTGCTTCGTCGGCATAAAGTTAAAACTCAGGCCTTCTCGCAATGACGAAGAGTCTTTTTGTTATTTGCAATGAGCTGATTTTAGACAACTATGATAAATACATCAAAGAAAACAAAATTCATTAAGAACTTGTTGCCCAGAAGGTTCCTTAACAGCTTTTGCCGCGCAACTTAATATATTATCTGCGAGAACACATCATAACCTTTTAGCTTACCGCGGCCTTTCAAAAACGAAAGTTCAATCATAAAAGCGATTTCAATGATTTTTCCTTTTTGTTTCTCGACAAGCTCGCAAGTTGCTTTTGCGGTTCCGCCTGTCGCTAAAAGGTCATCCACTACCAGGACAGACTCGTTCTCTGATATGGCATCTTCATGCATACACAAAGTATCACTGCCGTATTCCAATTCATACGAGGCGTCAATCGTCTTGTATGGCAGTTTGCCTTTTTTACGCACCGGCACAAACCCAGCGTCAAGTTCATAAGCAAGGGCACTGCCGATTATAAAGCCTCTGGCGTCAGCAGCCACTATCTTGTCAATGCCTTTGTCATTGTATCTCCGGACAAAATCATCTATAACCTTTTTAAACGCCCTTCTGTTGCCCAAAAGCGTAGTAATATCCTTGAAGATAATACCTTTTTTAGGAAAATCGGGGATATCTCTTATATGCTCTTTCAGGTCCAGGCCTGTTGTCATAATACATCTCCTTCTTTTACGCCTTCCTTAACGCCTTCTTCTACTATGAGCTCCTTTATTTTTTTTATGGCCCTGTTCTCTATCTGGCGAACCCGCTCTTTCGTTATCTTGAGTTTTTTCGCGATCTCCTGCAGTGTAAAACTCTTCTTCGCGTCAATGCCAAAGCGGAGCATAAGCACCTTTTTATCTCTCGGGTCAATCTGATCCAAAAAACGCCTTATCTTTGCGTCCCTTAAAGCTTCTGACATTCTCTCATCAGGCGCTTGCGCAGACTCATCCTCTATCAGCTCGAGAAACCTTCCGGCGTTCTCCTGACCTATGGGTGTTTCCATCGATGTTGGCTGCGACTGCGCTGCCTGCGCTATCTGCCCTACTTTTTTAACTGAGAGTTTCATCTTTTTTGCTATTTCACTTACGCTTGGGTCTCTCTTGAATCTATGCTTAAGCGCCTCCACAGCTTTCTTGTATTTTAGTATAGTTTCTACCATATAAACAGGGACCCTGATTGTTTTACCCTGGTTAGCGATCGCTCTCATTATATACTGCCGTATCCACCATGCCGCGTATGTTGAAAACCTGTAGCCCCTGCCCGGGTCGAATTTCTTAACAGCTTTCATCAGGCCTATATTGCCTTCCTCGATTATATCGAGAAGCGGCAGGCCGGTATACACGTATCTTTTAGCGATATTGACAACAAGTCTCAGATTAGACTGAACCATCTGCCTGAGTGCCCGTGAGTCCTTCTTCTTGATACGCTTTGCAAGCTTTATCTCTTCTTCATGGCTTAAGAGGGGAAACGCCTCTATATCCTTGAAGTAGAGCATGAGAACGTTCTTGTCAAGCATCACCTTGCTCCTGTGTAAGCCTTTTTCCGGCTATTTTTTCTCTTTTATAACAGCGTGTGCCGCGGCAAGCCTTGCGATAGGTACCCTAAAGGGCGAGCAGCTCACATAATTAAGGCCTGTCTTGTAGCAGAATTCTACGCTCGCGGGGTCTCCGCCATGCTCACCGCATATACCGATCTTTAAATCAGGCTTTACGCTTCTTCCCTTTTCAACGCCTATCCTTACAAGCTGGCCTATGCCGTCCTGGTCAATTGTCGCGAAAGGGTCGCTTTCTAATATTCCGTCGGATATATATGAAGGGAGAAACTTTCCCGCGTCGTCTCTTGAATATCCGAATCCAAGCTGTGTAAGGTCATTTGTGCCAAAGCTGAAGAAATCAGCCTCTGCCGCTATCTTGTCGGCCGTAAGCGCCGCGCGCGGAATTTCTATCATAGTCCCTATCAGGTATTTTAAGCGCGTCTTTTTCTTCTTCAGCACGTCCTCGCATACCTCGATAGCATGGCTGCGCGTAAACACAAGCTCATTAATATGCCCTACCAAGGGTATCATGATCTCGGGTATTATCTTCTGACCTTTTTTGGCTAGTTCACAGGCGGCTTCCATTATTGCCCTGACCTGCATCTTGTATATC
>CAZBMI010000193.1:0-2970 GCA_964492885.1 uncultured Planctomycetia bacterium
TTCAACGACCTTAAAAGGTCTTTTTTTTTAATTACAAAAGCATTATATTTATTTTTAGTTAATATTCAAATTCATTTGTATATTTTAACTTGACTTTTTATAAATATATGTTTTAAAAAACTATTTGAAGTTTTTCTATCCTGTCAAGCGTAAACCAACTATTTCCTCTCCAGCTCTCTCTTCTTCCTCAGCCTCATAACGGTCTTTCGTATCTCCGCTTCCCTGTCAACCGCGGAGACCGATCTTTTCAAACCAATGGAATCTGATAAACCTGCTGCGCTCTCATCTGCCTGCATAGCGTCATCCTTATCGAGTATGGCGTGGGCAGTTACAAATACTATAATCTCTGTCTGGACATTACGCTTATCATTCATCTGAAACAGATTGCCTATAAGCGGCAATTTACTTAAACCCGGGACTTTCCTGTTGTCATCTTCTTCATAATTTTTCAATAGCCCTCCTATGGCTATAGTCTGTCCGTCTTTTACCATGACCGTTGTCTTAGCGCTCCTCTTTGAAGGGTCTACAAAATTCACAAAATAAGCTGACTGCACAGCCCTTGAAACTTCAGGCTCTACAGTCATCGTAATATATCCTTTTTTGTTTATAGTGGGGGTGACTTTGAGTTTAATGCCTGTCTCCACTCTCTCTGCTTGTGATATTACTTCACCCGTATCGCTTAGACTCGTCTTTTTAATACCTATAGCTGTGTCTGCTGTTATCTTTATCTCAGCAGTTTCGTTATTTACAGTCATGACTCTGGGCTTTGCAAGATAATGAGCCATGCCTTCTGTTTCCAATGCTTTTAAAACCATTGAGAACTCCTGCAGAGATAAAGTGCTTAATGTGGGAGTCTGCGATATCTCCGTAGCGGTAGTTGTAACGTTATTAGCAGTTGAAGTGGAAGTTGTCTCTGTAACCCCTCCTAAAAGGCTTTTTGAGAATGGATTTGAGCTTCTGATAAACGGAAAATGCGTTATCTTTTTAGGGCCTGTAAACCTGACAAATGTCCCATTCGCGTTCCCCCATTCAAGGCCAAGGGTCTTTAAGGCCCCTGTCTGTATCTCAACTATCTCTGCCTCTATAAGCGCCTGCGGTGTAATGCTGTCGAGTTTATTAATAGTCTCTTCGATAATCGGGAAATCGTTTGGCTTTGCCGTAATAATAAGGCTGTTGGTCCTCTTATCGACAATAACACTGCCTATTGTTTTATTATCAGCGCCTTTTGAAAGCAGGTTTTTAATAATAGATTCTATGTCTGATTTATCGCTGTCTGAGCCTTCTTTAATAGTGGATATCCTGGCAAAATCAAGATTATATATCTTTGTATATAAATCTATCTTTGATTTGCCCGACTCCTTTACTATAAACACGGAACTCCCCTCTGCCTGTTCGTAGGCAAGGTTATTTGCCGCCATAATGGAGTCCAGCGCGTCCTGTACTGTCACGCCGTCAAGATATAACGTTATCTTCTTATTCTCGATATCGTTAGTAGCTACAAAATTCAAACCTGCCTGCTGCGAAAAAATTTTAAGCACATCTTTAAGCGCGGCCTGCTGAAAATCCATCGATATACTGGTACCTTGCTGAGCCGGTGAATCTCCGGCTACGATAAACAGTAACAGCGCGATAACCATTAAAATACCCTGCCTCTTACCCCTAAACTCAGAGATGATATTCATTTTATAAGTCTCCTCTCAACGTCTTTCTATTAAAACCTTTTCTTCATTATATTGTATAGTTACGCCTTGTTTTTCTATATTCATAATCTTAACGCCTTTGATGGTATCACCTGCCCTTACAACCTTTCCGTTTATTATAGCTTGAGGCATATCCGAATTCCATATTATGCCTTCTATCGCGAGTTTTGGCAGGGGCGTCTTTATCTTCTCCTCGGACTTAATTGTGCGCATCGTGTACAGGTGCGCCTGAAACAGGTTCTCTAACGGGTCTTTTTCTATTGTATTATATTCAACATCCGGGCTGTATTCGGGCGAAGGTATCCGGCTTATTCTGTCATCCCGCTCTGCCTCTTCTGCCAAGTGAATATCTTTCACCTTTTTTCTCGATGCGGTCTGCATGCGGGCATAGATAAGCCCCAAAAGAAATATGGGTATCAGTATAATCAATACTATCTGCTGTTTTTTCTCTTTATCCATGATATCCCTAATCTTTAGCAGAATAAGCCGATACAACCGCCGAGACCGTAGCCTGCGCATAAGAACCTTCGGAGTCTTTCGGGGCATTTTCCCTGATATCCGGAAGCTCTTCCAGTAAAAGTGTTTCTATTTTCGTAAACTGCTTGAGGCTTTCTATGCCGGCTACAAATTTTACAAGCTGCTCATATGTAGCTCTTAAGCTTATCTCCAGGGCATCCTCGGCTATATCGGCAAATTCATTATGCCTTAAAGCCTTTATGGAAATAATGTCAGCGCCCGAATCTTTTGCCACGTCTGAAAGGATTGTCCTGAATGCCTCTTTGCTCATATTATCGTAAAAATACTCTTTATATTCTTCGTATTTTGCTTGAGCCTCCCCTATGTCCTGCCTCAGCACTATCTTCTTCTGCTCTTCCATTATGCTTTTATCCAGATCGCGCCTGTTTCTAATCTGGCCTTTTATAATATTTAAACATATAATAAGGGTAAAGATGGATATGGCTGTACTTATCAGAATAATCTTGGACCTTTCGTTAATATATATCCCCGGTATTTTCAGCATGCTCATCTCCTGCCTGCTTTCCTGTTCAAAGAAGCCTGTCTCTCTGCGTAAGTGAGCTGAGGCTCGTCACTTGAACTTGCCATTACGCTGAATGTGCAGACCTGATAGCCTTCGATGTCATTCTTTTTTATAGCGCCCAAATCTATGGAATTAAAAGACCCCATAAATATCTCATCATTTTTAAGGGAATTAAAAAAAACATCTATGTAAGATATCTCTTTATCGCTCTCTGCGGAAAAAGAGCTTCCC
>CAZBMI010000194.1:0-2945 GCA_964492885.1 uncultured Planctomycetia bacterium
TATCCCGAAAGAGTCGTATATATCATAGCTTAACTCATCCCTGCTTAATAAAAAGACCGCGCAGTTTGTAAGATGCATATGCTCGGCAAGCATGTCGATAGTGACTTTGCAGATTCTGTCAATATTTAAGATAGTAAGGACCTCGTCGGAAAACTCCCTTAATATCTTCTTGGGGTCATACTCTTTCTGAAAAAGATATTTGTTTGTCACGTTTATCAAAAAGCGCTTTATCCTGTCATAAAACAGCATAAAAATAATTATTCCCGCGGCTGCGTATATATAGATATTATCTTTATTTAAGTCTATTATATAAGCTGAAAGCACTAATATAAGGCCTGTGACCATTACAAAGATAATACTGAATAACCCCGTAAAGACAATGGTCTTTTTAATAGCTACTTCTATATCCATAAGTCTGTAAGCTACTACAGCGTACGCGAAGACTATCATACAAGCTATAACCGCAAAAAAGCTGCATGGATATATATCAATACCGTAGGTGGCTATATAATCTACGCTTCCTAAATACGCTAAAAAGAGCGCGACAAAAAAATACTTCTTTCTATTCTTCTTAAGAGGATCTGTCTCCTTTTTATACCTCGAATACAGCAGCACAAAGACCAGAAGCATAAAATATATAAAAAATAGCATGAATAAAGGATGCAGGATACCGGCCTTGAAGAAAAACCCCCAGGAGTATTTATATACACCGTCAAGAATAAGAGGAGTACGGCCTATTGGAAGCCATAATAAGGCCAGGATATAACCGATAAGTAAAGTCTTTGTCTTTGGTATTCTTAATACATTAAGCGCGAGGTGGTATGTAGTAACAGGTATGAATATTATGCCAAGAAAAGCTATTCTTGTGTATTCTAAGGCCGCATCAGGATTGCCTGCCAGAAGGGTAAGCCCTGTGCCTGCCTGCCAAACCGCGGCACTTGCGATTAAAATAAAAAACGGCAGGTTGCTCTTTGACTTTGTATTCTTAAGGATTATGAAAACCCCAAGAAAAAAAGTCAACAGCGCTGCTAAAAAATAAGACATAGCGTGTAAATTCATGCTTTGCCCTTATATACCGCGTACCTTTCTATCTCTTCTTGTTTGACTTGAAACGCTCCTTAAGATACTCCACCATCTCTCTGAAGGTACTCAATCGCTCTGCGTCATCATCAGGTATCTCGAATCCCAGCTCCTCTTCAAGGTCTATATTTATCTGTATGCTCTGTAAGGTATTCATGCCTAAGTCTTTCACAAGGTTTGTATCATCCCGTATCTTATCTTCAGGAATATTCAAATGCTCTGATATGGCAGAGCGTAACATAGCCGGTATATCCTCTGCTGTGGCTTCTTTTTTATCCGAATCAGGGTTCCTGAGCTCTAAGCCCGGAATCCTGACAGGCCTTTCGGACTTCACATAAAGCCTGTTTGTTATACAGGCCTGCCTTACTATCTTGCCGAGCTTATCCATCATGTCTTTTACAAATATGGCTGTTAAAGGGTCAAACTGCCCCTCTACAAAATTCTCATCCTCTTTAGCGTCAGTGGAATGGCCAAATAGTATAATATCTTTAGGTTTATGTTGTGAATTCATTATCTTTGAGCGTAGTTCTTCATGGGCATTTAAAACACATATGTCGCTTAATACGATATCAGGTTTAAACTCTTTTAGCTTCTCCTCTATCTTATCAACCTTTACAATAAGCTCCAGCTCATATTCTCCACCGCACTTCTCCTTATTTAAGAAATATACCCTTTTACCTGTAACAGCCAGTTCCTTAGGCTCTACAAACAAGAGCTTTGCCTTTGGCACTATGTGCGGGTCATTAAGTAAGGGGGTACCGTCTTTCCTGGCTCTTATGTTTCCGGCTAGAATATCCTTGGCAGTATTTACAAGCTCCATTGCGCTGAAAGGCTTTGTCATAAAGCCTTCATAACGCAAATGCTTTATCTTCTCAGTATACTCCTGCCCATATCCTGTTAAGACAATCACTTTTGAAAAAGGGCTCTTCTCGTTTATGAGTTTTAACAGCGCAGGACCGTCTATGCCGGGCATCTTCATATCAAGTATTATCAAAATCGGCTCCTGGTTCTCTATCCTTGTCTTTGCCTCTTCCCCGCAAAAGGCAACAGATACATCATAGCCTTCATCCACAAAGAAGTCCTGCACAAAACTCACTATATCCTTCTCATCATCAACAATAAGAATATTTTTAAGCATCTTCTTGCTCCTTTTCACTAACAGCCGGCAAGGTTATATAAAATAGGGTGCCCTTGCCGTATTTAGAATCAACCTTTATCGTTCCTTTGTTATTCTCTATCATCATCTTAATAACAGCCATTCCTATGCCTGTGCCTTTTTCAGAAGTAGCCTTTGTTGTAAAAAACGGCAAAAACAGGTGTTCAAGGTCATCTTTCTTTATTCCTGTACCATTATCCGATACCTCAATATGCCATTTTTTATTAAGCGCGTATGCCTTTATCCTGGTCTCAGGAGTATAATCAGGCCGGGATGCTTTCCTCTCCTGCTGCGCGTCATGCGCGTTATCCAGCAGATTAAAAAAGACATCCTGTAGCTGCGCTATATCTCCATAAACCTTAAGCGGGTTATCCTGTATATCCATGCTGATATTTAACTCTTTAATATCAAATTTGCAGGATAATAAATCCATGCTTGCCCTTATAACCTCTTCTATCTCTAAGGGCTTAAAGGTTGTATCCTTCCTGGAAAAGGCCCTTAACCTGTCTATTATAGCGCCTCCCCTTTTGGCATTCTCAGCTATTATATCCAAAGACTCATTCGCCTTGTCAAGCAGGGGTTTATCTTTTTCACTTATGCCGGATTCCAGTTTTTTAAGCACCAGATGCTTTATCCTTTCTGCGTGAAGTAAGACCGCGTGAAAACGGTTATTTATCTGGTGCCCCATATATGAGCCCATCTTTCCTAC
>CAZBMI010000195.1:0-2941 GCA_964492885.1 uncultured Planctomycetia bacterium
TATCTTCTTCTCTTATCTGCCAGATTTTTCTCATGTTATTTATTCTTTATTGTTTGTTTACCGATGGACTATTAACAATCAACTCTCAACTATTTCAATGGTTCTATATGTATGGATACATCAGTAACACCGGCTATGCTTGTCTTTACCATATTCTGTATCCTGTGGTCCAATTCATGGGTCTTGCCCGCGGGCATAGCGGTATCGACTCTTACATGCATATCAATATGTATATCATCCTCTCTTCCGCGTGTCCTTATATTATGGCAGCCCCTTACCCCTTCTATACCTAAAACCAATCTCCTTATATCGTTTGTGGGTATTATAGCGCGGTCACAAAGCACATCAGAGGAGTGTTTTAGTATTTCAAAACCGCTGTAAGCTATAAAAAGCGCTATGAGGACAGAGGCTATAGGATCTATAATAGGAAAACCCGCTCTTATTGCCATTAAAGCGGCTATAACAGAAAGCGATATTAGTATATCGCTCTTTGTATGTTCGGCATCCGCGGCAAGTATATCGCTTCCTAATAAGCCCGCCTGCTTCTTCTCGTATATAAAAACAGAGATATTTATAAAAAGAGTAAATACCATAACGGCAAAACTAACAAAAGTAACATCAGGCACGATAGGATGTAAGAATCTTGTGACGCCTGACCTTATGAGATTAACTGATATAATAAAAAGGAGTATCGCTATTACAACAGCCGCGAATGTCTCATACTTCTTATGCCCGTAAGGATGGGTGGCGTCTTTCGGTCTGGAGGCTACTGATATCGCTATAAGGCCTATTATATTGGATGTGCCGTCTGAAAACGAATGAAATCCGTCCGCGCCCATTGCAGCTGATGATGTAATAAAACCGTAAATAATCTTTGCGCCGGCTACAAACCAATTAAAAAACAGAACGGCTACCAGGACATTGCGGATATTTTGAAAACGTTCCTGCACTGTATTTTTCTTTTAACTAGTTTAACTAGGGACTGTTTTAACTAGGGACAGCGACTAGTTAAAATTGACCGAGTTTAGCTAAAAACAATTTAACTAGTCGCTGTCCCTAGTTAAATATTATCGCCTCTTCTGCCACAATAGTATAAGCGGGCTTGCTATGAATACCGTGGAATAGATACCGGATATAAAGCCCACTATAAGACAGAACGCGAAATTATTAAGTACTATCCCGCCCCATATAAATAAAGCGATTGCCGTAAAGAGCGTTGTAAGGGTTGTAAAGACAGTTCTTCCCAGTGTCTGGTTTATGCTTAGATTTATAAGGTCAGAAAACTTTATTTTGCGTAAAAGACGTAAATTTTCCCTTACCCTGTCAAAGATAACTACTGTATCGTTTATCGAATAACCTGCTATTGTCAATATGGCGGCAACAACGGTGAGGTCAAACTCCCTGCCGGTAATTGCCATGGCTCCTATCACAACTATAACATCATGAAATAGCGCTGTCACGCCTGCTAATCCGTATTCCCAGTGCTTAAACCTGAAACCTATGTATACCAGTATACCTAATAAACCCAATAATAGAGCGCGTACCGCGTTTTTACGCAGGAGCCTTCCCACAGAAGGCCCTACCTTTTCAACGCGCATAAGCTCAAAGCTGTTATCCGCGACAGAGGTCTTCAGCGCGTCGGTTATCTTTACATCCGCGTCTTCTGATGTGCGTATAAGCACTTCCCGGTCACCTGAGAGCTCCTGTATGGAGGCGCCCTTGAGCCCTAAACCGTTTACAGCATCTCTTATTCTTGCTATATCTATAGGATTCTTAAACCGTATCTGCTGTAAAGTCCCTCCCGTGAAATCGACTCCGAAATTTCTTTCACCGCGCGTACCGAATACCGCCATCCCTATAACTATCACTACAAGTGAAATGCCGTAACAGACCTTTCTCTTTCCTATGAAATTTATCTTTGTATCATGTATCCAGTTGAGCATCTTCAGGGTCTTGAAATTGGGCGAAAGTGAAAACAACCGGAATATCGTGCGCGTAACAACAAGAGCTGTGAAAAGGCTCGCGAATATACCTATGGTAAGTGTCATCGCAAAACCCCTTATAGGGCCTGTGCCGAACTGAAACAGCAGTACAGCCGCTATGAGTGTTGTAAGATTAGAGTCTATAATAGCGCTGAAGGCCTTGCTGTAACCTGTAGATATCGCGCTTCGTACAGTCTTTCCGGTTCGCAGTTCCTCTTTTATCCTCTCGTATATAAGGACATTGGCGTCAACAGCCATGCCTAAAGTCAGTATAAGGCCTGCTATGCCGGGCAGGGTAAGGGTAAAATGAAAATAACCCATAACTCCCAATATAATAACGAAATTAAGAAGCAGGGCAAAAACAGAGACAATTCCCGCAAGCAGATAATATATCCCCATAAAAAGGCAGACTAAAAAAGCGCCTATCGCTATAGCCTTTATACCGGAGCGTATGGAATCCAATCCCAATAAAGGCCCGACCGTCCTCTCCTCTTCTATGATTACAGGCGCGGGAAGGGCTCCTGCGCGCAGTATTATGGAGAGGTCATTTGCCTCTTCAGGGGTAAACCTGCCCTGGATTACGCCTTCGCCGCTTGGTATCCTCTCTTTTATAACAGGGGCTGATTTAACATTACCGTCAAGGACAATAGCAAGTCTTGTCCCAACGTTATCACCGGTAACTCTTGCGAATTTCATGGCCCCCTCTTTATTAAAAGTAATGGAAACAGCAGGCTGGTTAAAGCTCGACTGGTCAAACTTTACAAACGCGTTTACCAGGTCAGCGCCCGTTACCTCAGCCTTCTTTTCAATAAGAATCTTCTCCTTATTCTCGGTCTCCAAAAGCTCGTATCCTTCAGGTACGTCACCCGATATTGCCTGTTTAAGTTTTTCAGGGTCGGTTGATACAAGCCTGAATTCCAGAAGAGCGGTCTTGCCTATAAGCTCCAGCGCCCTGTCCC